>JBFIMV010000229.1:0-4717 GCA_041611575.1 Desulfuromonadales bacterium
CTAATTCGCCAGGCAGTCAAGTTTGCAGAGCACCGGACCGCGACAAACGCTTCTCGCACCCAGGAACAGACAAGGCCATCGGGAAGCATATCCCGGTGGCCTCATTCAACGCCGCGCTATAAATTATGAACAGATCTGGTCGATTCTGAACGTCTGGAGCTGTGCCTGATTAACCTCTCTTTCAATCAAGCCATCAAAAAGACAGTATTGAGACAAGCTTCTTAAACAATTTCGGTTTTTTTTCTGCGGGCTTTTCCCGATCTACAAACTCTCTGTGAATATTGCCGTTCGGGTCGATAGTGATCCTGATTTCTTTGTTTTCCATAACTCCCCCTTAGAACAGACAACAACTCAATATTGAAAATTATTTTTCCGCAACTCTCTGCAATTCAATAATGCGGCAGACAGCCAAGCTTTGCAATATAACCGACTGCTCAACAACTTATAACTTAAGTTATACAAAATGGCAAGTTGCCAACAAATCAAGTCTCGATAACGTAGAGGATAAATGGCATGCAAAATTTGTCAATCTGCTACCCGACGGTTTCATTTCAAGACCGTGCCCTATCAAAAGCAACGGAACATAGCGGGCCTTGCAAAAAGATTAAAATTCTTTACAATTAATCGCGTATGCGTATGATTGGTCGTTCTCTGACGAAGGGCTGATATATGTTTGATTTGGTTTGCGGAATGTTTTGTTTTGTTACGGCATCGGTAAGTTTCTTGTACGGGACGAGAATTTGCTGGGCTTGCGGGAAGAAGTGCGGCTTTGATCTCGCCCCTGCTGAAAGAAGAACAATCCTGAAAACGCATTTGCCCGGTGGATTTATCGTCTATCTGTTCGGTTTTCTGATTCTTTTCAGCAACCTCCTGAATGGGCAGTTAATGATCATCATCTTGTCGCTCATCAGCGCCCTGATCCTGTCCCAGTTTGTCGTCTCAATGGCCATGCCTGCCTTGAAACGAAAACCATTCAACCGCACCCATTGATTCACCAGCAGCATTCACAGCCGGAAGCACCTCAGCTGATGCGTCGACATCCTGCCGACCCGCACCCGGGTAATCTCCCGCCGACCGCAAACTCCCTGCTTCAATGTGACATCAGCACCGGCACGGTCATGAACTCGAGCAGGTGGCGGCCGACCTCGCCGAGGGTCTGATGCCCGCGCCGCGTCTGGGAGAAAGCCCCCATGACCAGCAGGTCGATCCCCTCGTCAGCGCAGCGGTTGAGAAGCAGATCACCGACGCTCAGGCCGGCGCTGTTGAGCTTTTCGCCTGAGGCATTGATTCCATAGCGTTCTAGATGGCGGCAGATGTCGGCGTTGTGCGAACGGAAGGCCTCGTCGCCGCCCGGCCCCTGGACGCTGATCACTCGCACCGCTTCGGCCTGCCGCAGCAGCGGCATGGCGTCGTGCACCGCGCGCGAGGATTCCGGCCCGCCGCGCCAGGCAAGCATCACCCGCTTGCCGAGGACAGGGAAACTGCCGGCATAGGGAACAACCAGCACCGGTCGTCCCGAGCCGAGAATCGCCCGTTCGGGGAGGTAGCTGGGGATACTGCGATCATGGTAGCGCTCGTCATTCTGGCTCACCACCACCAGGTCGTGGTAATGGGCGTGCAGATTCAGGGCGTGGGCCACGTCAAGACCGCTGCTCTGGCCGTCGACGCAGAGCCATTCGGTCTCCAACTCCGCGACGGCAACCGCGGCGTCGAAGGTCTCCCTGGCGGACGCCGCGAGCGCCTCGCGATCGCTATCGATCCGCAGATAGCCGGGATGCGGCAAGACGTACAGCCCGGTCAGGCGCGCCTTCTGCTGCACCGCCAGACGTACCGCGGTCTCCAGGCGGGAGGAGCAGGTCGGGCGGTTGTCGACGTGCACCAGGATATCCTTAAAATTCATGAATTTTCTCCAACTTCCGGTGCAGGACCGAACCCCTGCGCTTCATGCTTCTTGCCCAGGTAGGCTTCCTGCACCTTCTCCGACGCAAGCAGCTCCGCCGAAGTGCCGGACAGGGCAATGCGGCCGACATCGAGGACATAGCCGCGGTCGGCCAGCTTGAGGGCGGCCTTGGCGTTCTGCTCGACCAGCAGCACGGTCACGCCCTTGCTGGCGATCTCCTTGATCTGCCTGAAGATCGCCTTGACCAGGATCGGCGCGATGCCGAGGGACGGCTCGTCGAGCAGCAGCATCTCGGGTTTGCTCATCAGCGCCCGGCCGATAGCCAGCATCTGCTGCTCGCCGCCGGAAAGGGTTCCGGCCAGCTGCTTGCGGCGCTCCTGCAGGCGCGGGAAGAGCTGATAGACCCAGTTGAGGGTGTCACGGTCGAGCCGTTTTTCGGAAAAGGCGCCGAGCATCAGGTTCTCCTCGACGGTGAGGACGCCGAAGACCCGCCGCCCTTCCGGCGAATGACTGATCCCCAGGCGCACGATCTTGTGCGCCGGCAGCTCGGTCAGCTCGATTCCCTTGAAACGGATCGAGCCGGCTTTCGCCTTGAGCAGCTGGCTGATGGTGCGCATGGTCGTCGTCTTGCCCGCGCCGTTGGCGCCGAGGATGGTGACGATCTCGCCCTTGCGCACCTCCAGTGAAATCCCCTTGATCGCGGCGATGCTGCCGTAGGAGACCTCGAGATCCTTGATCTCGAACAAGATGTCGTTATTCGTCGTCATCGTCATCCTCGCTCCCCAGGTAGGCCTCGATGACCGCGGGGTTCTTCTGTATCTCTGCCGGGGTCCCTTCGGCGATCTTGCGTCCGAAGTTGATCACCGTCAGGTAGTCGGTCAGCTCCATGACCATGTCCATATCGTGTTCGATCAGCAGAACGGTGGTGCCCTTGTCGCGGATGCGGTAGATGGTCTGCAGCAGCTCCAGCGTCTCCTTGTCGTTCAGACCGGCCGCCGGCTCGTCGAGGATCAGCAGGGTCGGTTCGACCGCCATGGCGCGGGCCATCTCGACCCGGCGCTGGATGCCGTAAGGGAGGCTGCCGACCGGCGTCGCCGCAAATTTCGAGAGGTTGAAAAAATCGAGTTGTTCCTCGACTTTCCGCCAGTTCTCCAGCTCGTCACGCCGGGAAGCCGGGGTGTGAATGATGCCGTGCCACCACCCCTGGTTGCTCTTGATGTGACGGCCGCTCATGATGTTCTCTGCGACCGACATCTGGCTGAAGAGCCTTATGGTCTGGAAGGTGCGGACGATGCCGCGGTCGACGATCTGGTACGGGGTCAGGCCGCGAATCTCCTCGCCGCGCCAGTTGACCGAACCCTCCTCGGACTTGTAGATGCCGGTGATACAGTTGAAAACCGTGGTCTTGCCGGCGCCGTTGGGGCCGATGATGCCGTAGATCTGCCCGGCCGAGACCTTGAAGCTCAGGGTGTCGACGGCGGTCAAGCCGCCGAAGCGCTTGGTGACGCCGGTCAGGATCAGTTCATTATGCGCCATGGTGCGATTCCTTGATCAGAAACTTGGGGATCTTGCCGAAAGTTGCCGGCCAGATGCCGCGTGGTCGCAGGATCATCGCCAAAATCATGGCGAAGCCGAAGATGAAGAAGCGCCAGGTGGCGAACTCGCGGAAGATCTCCGGCAGCACGAACATGATGAAGACGCCGAGCAGCACACCGGGAACCGAAGAACCGCCGACGATGACGATGGAGAAGAACAACACCGACTGGATGAAATCGAAAGCTTCCGGACTGACCGCCGCGTACTGGGTGGCGAAAACCGTGCCGGCCAGCCCGGCGATGCCGGCACCCAGGCCGAAGGCGAAAATCTTGAAGACGCGGGTGTTGATGCCGATGCTCTCTGCCGCCAGCTGGTCCTCGCGCAGGTAGTGCATGGCGCGACCGGCCTTGCTCTTCTCCAGGTTGCGCATGACCCAGAGGGTGAGCAGCAGCACGGCGAAGGCGAAGTAGTAGACCGCGGTCTGGCTGGTCAGCTCCCAACCGAACAGGTTCATGGCACCGAGGCCGAAGATGCCGTTCGGCCCGCCGGTGAGCCCGCCAAGGTCGTTCTGCAGCACCTGGACGAAGACGATGTTGAAGCCGATGGTCGTCACCAGCAGGTAGTCGCCGCGCAGGTGGACGATCGGCCCGGCCAGGAGGATGCCGAAGGCCGCCGGGATGAGGATCGCCAGCGGAATGGTCGCGAGCATCGGCCAGCCGAACTTGGCATTGAGGATCGCCGTGGTGTAGGCGCCGAGGCCGAAGAAGAGTGCCTGGCCCATGTTGAACATGCCGCACTTGCCGAGGACGATGTCCTGCGAGAGGGCGACCACGGAGAAGACCAGGAAGGTGATGGCCACCGCCTGCCAGCGCGGGTTGAGCAGGAACGGCAGGATCGCCATGGCGAGCAGGAACAGGGGGGCGCCGAAGCGCTGTACGGTGTTCATCAGACTTTCTCCGCGACGCGCTCACCGAGGATGCCGGTGGGGCGAACGATCAGGATGACGATGAGCAGGATGAAAGTGAAGGCGTCGGCCCAGGTGCTCGAGACGTAGCCGGCGATGAAGGCGTTGAACAGGCCGAGAAGCATGCCGCCGAGCATGGCGCCGGGGATGTTGCCGATGCCGCCCATGATCGCCGCGACGAAGGCGTAGAGGCCGTACTGCCAGCCCATGTTGAAGGTGATGCCGCGGTAGTAGAGGCCGATGAACAGCCCACCGACCGCCCCCAGGGAGGAGCCGATGATGAAGATCAGGGCGATGACCTTGTTGACGTCGATGCC
>JBFIMV010000230.1:0-4710 GCA_041611575.1 Desulfuromonadales bacterium
AAAGGGTTTTCCCGCCGCGAGGCGCCTGTGCTCTACAAGCATTTCATCGCCCTGCGCAACGTCGGCACTGTGCTGGCAGACGCACGAATGCGTGACGATCTGTTAAGCTGGTCGCAGAAAAACAACAATGGCATGGTACTCGAATCGGACCTCTATGGCGCCGCCATGCTGACCATGATGGCTTGGACGGAGACGACTCCGCTCGCCGACCTGTTCGAACGCCTGGCGACCTGCAGCGGACCAGTCTGCGGTTCGGACCTGATTGACCTGATGAAGGAAACTACCGGCTTCGAGCCGCACGAATTGCTCAACCGCGCCCACACGCATGGCAGGCGCCTCAATGATCAGATTGTTTTGGCGCAACTTGTACTGGACTAGTCGGCCCGTAAACCGCGAAACGACGCTTCAGGGTTTTATCAACAAGAAGCCGGCAGCAGGATGTCCTGCTGCCGGCTTCTTGTTCGTGGAATGCAACCCGGCTTCTGATCGGAAATCGGTCTCAGTAGCGCGCGTCAGCGTACTCAACCCAGCCGCCGGCATCGACCAGAGCCTTGTCAAAGGGGCTGAGGTCGAAACTCAGCGACACTTCCCTGCCGTTGCCGCGCGCAACGACCGTCTGCTCCTTGAGGCTGACAGCAACCTCGACGTTGCCGTTTGATTCCCGCTCGAGAACCATCAGGGCATCGATGTCGGCTTTGGGCAGCTCTATGGCCAGCATGCCGCAGTTGAACATGTTCTGGCGGAAGATGCGGGCATAGCTTTCGGCGATGACCGTGTGGATGTCGTTGACCTCGAACACCCAGGGGGCGTGCTCACGCGAGGAGCCGCAGCCGAAATTGGCCCGGGTGACGACCACACGGGCGTTTTTCAGCTTGTCGCCTTTCGGGTCGAAGCCCTCCAGCTTGAGGTCTTCGAGACAGTAGGGCTTGAGCGCCTCCTTGGTCACCTCGGTGAGGTACTTGGCCGGAATGATCTCGTCGGTATTGATATCGGCCCGGTCGAGAAAAATCGCCGGCCCGCCAAAGGTCTTTTTCATAAATTATTCTCCTTCAAGACATAGCCACCAAGCCACCAATACGCGAAGAAATCATTTGAGTCTTTCCCTTGGTGTCCTGGTGCCTTGGTGGCAATAGAAGTTAGAGCATCCTGGCGTCGGTGATGACACCGGTAATCGCCGTGGCCGCTGCCGTGCTCGGACTCATCAGGTGGACCATGCCGCCCTTGCCCATCCGGCCGTTGAAGTTGCGGTTGCTGGTCGAGGCGCAGACCTCCCCTTCGGCCAGCACACCGTTGCTCATGCCGAGGCAGGCGCCGCAGGTCGGGTTGGTGACGCAGAAGCCGGCGTCCATGAAGATCTGGATGATTCCCTCGGCCAGGGCCTCCTGGAAGATCTTCGGCGTCGCCGGCGAGACGATGCCGCGCACCGAGTCGGCGATCTTGCGCCCCTTGAGCACCTCGGCCGCCTGGCGCAGGTCCTCGATGCGGCCGTTGGTGCAGGTGCCGATGTAGATCTGGTCGACCCTGCTCCCGGCCAGCTCCTTGGCCGGCTTGACGCAATCCGGCTTGAAGCCGTAGGTCACCTGCGGCTCAAGGCTGCTGATGTCGTAATCGAGAACCTTCTCGTAGACCGCATCCGCGTCCGCGCACCAGCGGCTGTACTCTTTCAAGGCAGCCTGCTTGTCGGCAAATTCACCCTCGATGAACGGCCAGAGGTAATCGACAGTCACCATGTCCGGCTGGCAGATGCCGCAGGTGCCGCCGGCTTCGATCGCCATGTTGCACAACGTCATGCGCGCGTCCATGCTCATCGCCTCGACCACCGGCCCGTGGAATTCGAGGACCCGGTCGGTGGCGCCGTTGACGCCGAGCTGGCCGATGACGAACAGGATCACGTCCTTGGCGTAGACACCCGGCTGCAGGCGGCCGGTCAGGTTGATGCGGATGGTCTTCGGCTCACGGAAGGCACAGACACCCTTGAGAATGCCGACCTCGAGGTCGGTGGTGCCGACACCGGCGGCGAATGCACCAAAGGCCCCGTGCGTACAGGTGTGCGAGTCGCCCATGATGGCGGTGAACCCCGGGCGGATGTAACCCTTTTCCGGGAACAGGGCATGGCAGACGCCGTTGCGGCCGACATCGAAGAAATCCTTGATGTCATGGCGGCGGGCCCAGTCGCGCAGCATCTTCGCCTGCAAGGCCGTCTTGCTGTCCTTGGCCGGGGTAACGTGGTCGATGACCGCCTTGATCTTGGTCGGATCGAACACCCGGTCCTTGCCGCGCGCTTCCAGGTCGGCAATGGCTATCGGGGTGGTGATTTCGTGGCAGAGCACCCGGTCGAGAGCCAGAACCTTGGTTCCCGGGAACGGCTCGTCACGCAGGTGCGAGGCAAAAATCTTTTCAGCTGTGGTCTGTGCCATGGTGACTCCTCAAAATTAATGCGTCCATCGATAATATCAGGGGATGATAATGAACCTCGCCGCCGACAGCAACTCATGCCGGCGGCGAGGTGTACGGATCAGATCTGGATATTGCTGCGCTGCTTGACATTCAGCGCCTTGTTGAGAGCGTTGATGAATGCCTTGGCGCTGGCGACGATGATGTCGGAGTGCGCCCCCTGGCCAAGGACCTCATGGCCGTCGACCTCCAGGCGCACGGTGCACTCGCCGAGGGCGTCGGTCCCGCCGGTGATCGAGCCGATCGAGAAATTGACCAGCTTCGGCTGCATGCGGGTGAGCTTCTTGATCGCCTTGAAGGTCGCATCGACCGGGCCGTCGCCCATGACCGCAGCCTTTTTCAGCTTGCCGGACACTTCGAGTTCGACCGTCGCGGTCGGCGCGGCGAAGGAACCGGAAGAGACGTTCATCTGCTTGAGCTTGATCGTCTCCGGGATGCGGATGATCTCGTCGGCGATGATAGCGTCGAGGTCCTCGTCGAAGATCTCCTTCTTCTTGTCGGCCAAAGTCTTGAAGCGCACGAAGGCCTTCTCGATATCCTCCTTGCCGAGATCGTATCCGAGCTCCTTGATGCGCGCGACGAAGGCATGGCGTCCCGAATGCTTGCCGAGCACCAACTTGTTGGTGTTCAGGCCGATCGACTCGGGCGTCATGATCTCGTAGGTCTCCTTGTCCATCAGCACGCCGTGCTGGTGGATTCCGGCCTCATGGGCGAAGGCGTTGGCGCCGACCACCGCCTTGTTCGGCTGGACGACGATGCCTGTCACCGTCGACAGCAGGCGGCTGGCGGCGTAGATGTGCTCGGTGCGGATATTGTTGCCATACGGCAGGATATCGTAGCGGGTGCGCAGGGCCATGACCACTTCCTCGAGGGAACAGTTGCCGGCGCGCTCACCGATGCCGTTGATGGTGCACTCGACCTGCCCCGCCCCCGCCTGGATTGCCGCCAGGGAGTTGGCGACAGCCAGCCCGAGGTCGTTGTGGCAATGCACCGAGATGACCGCCTTGTCGATATTCGGCACCTTCTCCTTGAGGTACTTGATGATATTGAAGAACTCGAAGGGAATGGCATAGCCGACGGTGTCGGGGATGTTGATCGTGGTCGCGCCGGCGTCGATCACCGCCTCGACCATCTCGGCGAGGAACGGCAGGCGGGTGCGCACGGCATCCTCGCAGGAGAACTCGACGTTGGGGGTGTAAGCGACGGCATGCTTGACCGCCTTGACCGCGGTCTCAAGCACCTTGGCCGGCTTCATCTGCAGCTTGCGCTCCATGTGGATGTCGCTGGTCGCGATGAAGGTGTGGATGCGGCCGCGTTCGCCGGCGTACTTGAGCGCCTCCCAGGCACGATCGATGTCCATGAAGTTGGCGCGGCACAGACCGGCGATTTCGGGGCCCTTGATCGTCTGGGCGATTTTTTTCACCGCTTCGAAATCGCCGTCCGAGGCAATCGGGAAACCCGCCTCGATAACGTCGACATTGAGCTTCTCCAGCTGGTGGGCGATCCGCAGTTTTTCCTCGATGTTCATGCTGGCGCCGGGCGACTGTTCGCCGTCGCGCAAGGTCGTATCGAAAATCCTGATCATCTGCTTCTTGCTCATCTTGGCCTCCTCTGCCAATTATTATTCAGACTTCTAACCCAAGCAACCGCTAGCCACGAAGACACGAAGACAATCTTCGCGCATTTCCAGACAGATAAGGCTGAAATCATTTTTTTGATCTACGACAGCCATTTCTTGATGCCTTAGCATCCTGGTGGCTAATGCTACCTTCTATTGTTAATCGTTCCGAACTCAAAAATGAAAAAGCTCCCGCCCCGGTCAGGGGCGAGAGCTTGAGCTTCGCGGTACCACCCTGTTTCAGTTCCGTCGTTGCGGAACCCTTGATTCGCCCTTTACGCAGGCTCACGACGGGAATTACTCAGCTGACTTTTCACGCCCGTGGCTCGGAGGCGAGTTCAGATCCTGTCTGTACCGGTTCGCAGCACCACCGGCTCTCTTTGACAGCGTCAGACCTTACTACTCCTCTTCAACGCCTTTATACAGATTTGATAGTAGAACAGAAAAACCGGAAGCGTGTCAAGTCATCCGGCAATATTTCCTATGACACATCCTCATCGGGTTCATCATCATCTGCCTTGCCGGGCGAATCCCCTGTCGCCGGTTTGCCCCGGAAATATCTGACCAGGGTCCCGACCGGGCCCGAGGCCACGTAAATGGATGCAATGCTGAAAAGCATGATCTCCGGTTGTGCGACG
>JBFIMV010000231.1:0-4702 GCA_041611575.1 Desulfuromonadales bacterium
GCACCACCGGCGTCATCGTCGGCCTGCAGCCGGACGCGGTGCAACAGGGTTTCGGGCAGGTCGGCGGACTCCCAGACGATCGCGTCTTCGTAAAACATCGGCAGCGCCGGCAGGATCTGAAGCGAGTCCGGGCGCTGCGTGCGGCGGTGCAGCAGGTCGGGGTAAGTGAGGGTTGGCGAGCGCTCGCCAAGGTAGCCGTCGACCGCGCCGCGCACTGTTTCGAGCGGCATCCCGGCCTGGCTGGAGGACAGGTAGGCGTCGCGCAGCCCGGCAAGCGGCTGGTCCGGCTCACCGGCGAGGTCGAAAGCCCCCGCTTCATCGAATCCGGAAACCTTCAGGCTGGTGTCGAGGGCGATCTAGCGCCGCCCCTGTTCATCCCCCATCCGGCCACGGTAGTTGTCGTAGGGGACGCAGGCTTCGACCCAGACGTGTTCGATCCGGTAGTTGTCGATCCCCGAAGCGCTCCGGACCGCGAGGTGCGGGATGCCGGCGGCGGTGAGGAAGGCGCCGAGCCGCTCGGCGTCATCGATACCGGCCAGACCCTGGAGGGCGGTTACGTCCGGGTGGAGCTGCACCGTACCGACCAGGTAACGGGCCGGGTAGCCGGCGGCGCGCAGCAGGGCGACCAGCAGCGTCGCCTGGTCGGCGTCATTGCCGGCGCGCTGGCGCAGAGTCTCTTCGGCACCCTTCATCACCCCGCGATACCACTCGGTGCGGATGTTGTTGTTGACCCATTCGTAAATATCGACCGGATCCCAGTTGCGCCGTCCGGCCGTGGCGGCGATTTCCTGCAACTGGGCGATGATCGCCGGCGAGCGGGGAGCGAGTGTTGACGGCTGCAGGTCCGCCGGTTGCGGCACAACCTGGGAGACCCGGTAAGCCGGGGTGAGCTGCGGGGCGTCCTGCGGCAGGATCGGGGCGTGTGCCGGCTTGCGGTACGGCAGGAGACCGTGCAGGGGCGGACGCTGCCTGACCGAGAGCTGTTCGAGCAGGGACAGCAGCTCGTTGACGTCAGCGGCAGGCGCAGCGTCGCTCTCAAGGACCAGCGGCAGCAGCGCGCGCAGCCGCCGCGCCTGCGCGGCGAACCGGTCCGCCAGGTCCCGGTGCCGCTCCCGGATCACGGGGCCGGCATCCTTCAGCCGCTCCCCCTGCCGGCGCAGACGTTCTTCGACCAGCAGCAGGCAGGCCTGCAGCTCCTCCGTGCGTATCGCGAGTTCGCGGTGCGGGACGATCGGGATGGCATCGTTCTGCGAGGCCTGCCAGAGCCTGACGGTCTCCAGCAGACGCGCAGCGGAGGTCGCCAGGGTCGCACCCTGGCGGTTCGATTCGGCGTGTGCCGGGGCGAGCAGCGCCACGGCCAGAACGATGAGCGTGGTGGTGATGCGGAAGACTGGTCGCAAGATCCCCTCCTGTAGAAACAGGTTGCAGCGATTGCCAGTGCAACCGCATGCAGCAAACAGAACAGCCGGGCCGTCAAAGGAAATGTTCCCCGACAACCCGGCTGTCTTCAATTCAATAAAGACCCGTGGCTTTCCGCCCCTCCCTCACAAGAGGTTTGGCTTTGCGCTGGAATGTGAAATCCAAAATGATGTTTTGCAAATTAAAGGCGACAAAGAACTTCTGTCAAGAAAAAAATCACCAGTAATGTCGAGGGTTTCTGTTGAATAAGCCGGGACGGACACTATCTGCCTGAAAATGGGTTGTTTTTTTCTGATGCAAAAAAATGGTGACTGATGCGAAAAAGACTCAGACAGAGTCTCGAATGGCTTCATCAACAGATTGCAAACAAAAAGGGCGACCCTTGCGGATCGCCCTTCCTGTTTTTGTCTGAAACGGCGGCGGCTCTGTTTAGAGCTTCACAACGTTCGACGACTGGGGGCCTTTTTGGCCTTCGGTCACATCGAAGCGGACGCGATCGCCTTCGGCGAGGGTTTTGAAGCCCGAGCCCTGGATCTGCGAGAAGTGGACAAACACGTCAGGACCGTTGTCCTGAGCAATAAATCCAAAACCCTTCGCTTCGTTGAACCATTTCACAGTACCTTCAGCCATCTTTTTCTCCTTCGTCCCTGTGTGGGATGTGTTCTGTTGTGTAACTTCGGCTGCCGCCAAAACGAAAACCACTCAGTCCCGGTTGGTCTAGAGTGGTTATCCAAACTGACTACCTAATCTGTCTGTCGAGCAACTTAAAATTTACACAAACTTGGTTTGATGTTGCGCTTGTAGCACAGCTGTAAATTGAAAATCAAGATTTTTTTAACAAGTGTGCGTAATTTTATCTAAACATCTGAATTTCCGACTTTCACTGCAGCAGGAGGCTGTCCAGCAAGCCGTTACGCCAGGCCAGCGGCGTGACGGTGGCGCAGCGTCCGGCAAGTGCGTCCGGCCCCTCGAAACGGACATCGAGGTAATTGCGGCTGACGCCCTTGAGGAGCCCGTCTTTGCTGCCGCCCTCGACGACGACTTCGAGTTTCTGGCCAATGAAACGCTCGGCAAAGGCCTGCTGCTTGTCGGCAGCCAGCTGGCGCAGGGCCTCGGCGCGCGCCCGGCTGACGTCGCCCGGCACCTGGTCGGGCAGCTTGGCGGCCGGCGTGCCGGGCCGGCGGCTGTAGGGAAAGACGTGCAGGTCGGTGATTGGCAGCCCGGCGATGAAGTCGCGGCCCCTTTCGAAGGCCGACTCGCTTTCCCCGGGGAAGCCGGTGATGACGTCGAGGCAGAGCGCCGCATCGGGGAGCAGGCTGCGGATGCGCTGCAGCAACCCGGCAAACGTGGCCGTATCGTAGGTGCGCCCCATGCGCTGCAGGACCTCGTCGTCGCCGGCCTGCAGCGGGATGTGGAAATGCGGGCAGACGACCGGCGATGACGCAACATGGGCCAGCAGCTCGTCCGAGATTTCGGTCGGTTCGATGGAGCCGAGGCGCAGGCGGTGGATGCCGGTCTCGGCTTCGATGCGCCGCAGCAGGTCGAGGAGCGTCAGCGGCGCGGCGAGGTCGGCGCCGTAGCCGCCGATGTGGATGCCGGTGAGGACGACCTCCCAAAAACCGGCGGCGACCAGGTCGCTGACCTGGCGCAGGATCTCGTCGGGCTGCGCCGAGCGACTGGCGCCGCGGGCGTAGGGGATGATGCAGTAGCTGCAAAACGCGTCGCAGCCGTTCTGGATCTGCACAAAAGCGCGGCTGCGGCCGGCGAAGGAGGTGAGCGGCGGCAGGGAGACCGAGGCCGCCCGGCGGATGTCGGAGACGGCGATGCCGGAAGTCACCTCGGCCTCGCCCTGCAGGTAGGCGAGCAGGGATTGTTTCTCCTCGTTGCCGATCACCAGGCCGACCCCCGGCAGCGCGCGCAGCGCTTCGGGATCGATCTGGGCGTAACAGCCGGTGACGATCACCCGGCAAGCCGGGTTGAGCCGCCGGGCCCGCCGCACCAGGTTGCGCGACTGGGCGTCGGTGGCGTTGGTGACCGTGCAGGTGTTGACGATCACCAGGTCGGCGCCGCCCTCGAAGGCGACGATCCGATAGCCCGCCTGTTCCAGCGCTTCCTGCATCGCCGCCGACTCGAACTGGTTGGTCTTGCAGCCCAAGGTTGCAAACGAAACCGTCATCGATGATGACGGAATTTTGAGTTTTAAGTTTTGAGTTTTCAGTTCACTCATCGCTCATCGCTCATCGCTCAGCACTGTCTTATCGATCCATCCTCCCCCGATCACCCGCTCGCCATCGTAAAAAACCGCGGCCTGGCCCGGGGTGACGCCGTTCTGCGCTTCGCTGAAGACGACGTCGGCCGTGCCGTCCTGCCGGGGCGTGACCCGGGCGGGGACCTCGCGGTGGCGGTAGCGGATGCGGCAGGCGGTCGAGAAGGTCCCGTCCGGGGGATCGATCAGCCAGTTGATATCGCCGACGCGGCAGCGCGTGACCGCCAGATGTTCCTTCTCGCCGACTATCACCCGGCGCGCCGGGGCGTCGATGGCGACCACGTAGAGCGGTTGCGGCCAGGACAGGCCGAGTCCGCGGCGCTGGCCGATGGTGTAGCGGTAGGTTCCCAGGTGCGTGCCGAGCACCGTGCCGTCGACATGCACGATCTCGCCGTTCATCGTCCCGGCGCCGCGCTGTTCTTCGAGGAAGCGCACATAGTCGCCGTCGGGGACGAAGCAGATGTCCTGGCTCTCGGGCTTTTCGGCGACCCGCAGGCCGAGGCGGGCGGCATGTCCGCGCACCTCGTCCTTGGTCATGCCGCCGAGCGGGAAACGCACGTACTGCAGCTGCTCGCGGGTCAGGGTGAAGAGGAAATAGCTCTGGTCCTTGTCGCTGTCGACGCCCTTGCACAGCCGGTTTTCACCGTCCTCGGCGAGGATGCGCGCGTAGTGTCCGGTCACCAGGTAGTCGGCCTGCAGCTCGCGGGCGCGCCGCAGCAGGATCTCGAACTTGAGCTTCTGGTTGCACAGGACGCACGGGTTGGGGGTGAGGCCGTTGAAGTAATCGTCGCAGAAACGATCGATCACTTCCTGCTCGAACTGCTTTTCGAAGTTGACCACGTAAAACGGGATGTCGAGCGACTCGGCCACCCGCCGCGCGTCGTAGACGTCGTCGAGCGAGCAGCAGGTGCCGAACCCTTCGCCATGCTGTTCGGTGAAGGTCGAATAGTCCCAGATCTGCATGGTCATGCCGATCACCTCGCAGCCCTGCTCCTTGAGCAGAGCCGCGGCGACCGA
>JBFIMV010000232.1:0-4698 GCA_041611575.1 Desulfuromonadales bacterium
CATTTACTGGACCTTCTTGCCGGCTTTCTTGCGCTCGTTCTCATCGAGCAGGCGCTTGCGCAGGCGGATCGACTGCGGCGTCACTTCGACGAGTTCGTCGGTGTCGATGAACTCCAGTGCCTGTTCCAGGGTCAGGTCGCGCGGCGGGGTCAGGCGGATCGCCTCGTCGCTGCCGGAGGCGCGGATGTTGGTGAGTTTCTTGCCGCGACAGGCGTTGACTACCAGGTCGTTGTCCTTGGCATTCTGGCCGATGATCATCCCTTCGTAGACGGCTACGCCGGGATGGACGAAGAGGGTGCCGCGCTCCTGCAGGCTGAAGAGCGAGTAGGCGACCGTCTCGCCGGACTCCATGGCGATCAGTACGCCGTTCTTGCGCCCCGGGATGGGGCCTTTCCAGGGGGCGTAGCCGTGGAAGGTGTGATTCATCACGCCGGTGCCGCGGGTGTCGGTGAGGAACTCGCTGCGGAAGCCGATCAGGCCGCGCGCCGGGATCAGGAATTCGAGGCGATTGACGCCTTCCATGGCCTGCATGGCGACCATCTCCGCCTTGCGCGGACCGAGCTTCTCGATGACGGTCCCCTGGTGTTCTTCGGGGACGTCGATCACCAGGTATTCCATCGGCTCGCACTTCTGGCCGTCGATTTCGCGGAGGATGACTTCCGGTTTGGAGACGGCCAGCTCGAAGCCTTCGCGGCGCATGTTTTCGATCAGGATCGACAAATGCAGCTCGCCGCGGCCGGAGACGCGGAAGGTGTCGGTGTTGGCGGTCTCCTCGACGCGCAGCGAGACGTTGGTGCGCAGCTCCTTCATCAGGCGGTCGCGGAGGTTGCGCGAGGTGACGAACTTGCCTTCGCGGCCGGCAAACGGCGACGAGTTGACCACGAAGTTCATCGCCAGCGTCGGTTCGTCGATGGCGATGTACGGGAGCGATTTCGGCTGGCTGGCGCAGGCGAGCGTCTCGCCGATGCCGACGTTGTCGAAGCCGGCGATGGTGATGATGTCGCCGGCGGTGGCTTCATTCAATTCGACCTGCTTGAGCCCTTCGAAGCCGAGCAGCTTGCTGATGCGACCCTTGGATATCTCGCCGCCCTTTTTGATCAGGGAGATGGTTTCGCCGGCGCTGACGCGGCCGTTGAAAATCTTGCCGGTGGCGATGCGCCCCAGGTAATCGTTGTAGTCGATGGAGGTCACCAGCATCTGGAACGGCGCTTCCGGGTCGGCGGTCGGCGGCGCGACGCGCTCCGCGATCATGGCGAAGAGCGGTTCGAGGTTGTCCGACGCGTCGCTGAGCTCGCGCTTGGCAAACCCCTGCTTGGCGCTGGTATACACGATCGGGAAGTCGAGCTGCTCTTCGTCGGCGTTGAGCTCGCAGAACAGGTCGAAGACCATGTCGACCACTTTTTCCGGGCGCGCGCCCGGGCGGTCGATCTTGTTGATGACGACGATCGGCCTGATGCCGAGGTCGAGGGATTTCTTCAGAACGAAGCGGGTCTGCGGCATCGGGCCGTCGAAGGCGTCGACCAGCAGCAGGACCGAGTCGACCATTTTCAGGACGCGTTCCACCTCGCCGCCGAAGTCGGCGTGACCCGGGGTGTCGACGATGTTGATTTTGAGCCCGCCATGCAGGATCGACAGATTCTTCGATAGAATGGTGATGCCGCGTTCTTTCTCGAGGTCGTTGCTGTCCATCACCCGCTCGGTGATGACCTGGTTCTCGCGGAAGACGCCGGACTGCTTGAGCATGGCGTCGACCAGGGTGGTCTTGCCGTGGTCGACGTGGGCGATGATGGCGATGTTGCGTAGATGTCTTGTCATGTTTTTAACCGGAATGCCTTATTTTACCATTGTTTGTTGTCGATGTACGGGCGGCACATGATAATCAGTTGTCGGGGAAATGCAAGCGGGTTTTTTGCTCTGGGCAGGATGCGGACCCGGGGAGGCTTGTCTGTTGCGGCTGCTTGGCCTAGAATGCGGGACTTGGAGAGAGGGGTTCGGATGATGGCGAACAAGATGAAATGCTTGACGCGAAGATTGACGCTGGCCGGTGTCGCTGCCGCAACCTTGTGGTTGAGCGGTTGCGCCGTCGTCGCCGAAATGCCCGTGGCCAGGCTGCAGCTGGACAGCGCGGGAGAGACCCGGGTGGGAGAAGCCGTCACACCGCGGCTGCTGCAACTGCTTGGTGGCCCATACCATGATCGGCAGCTGGCGTCCGACCTGAAGCGTCTCGCCGCCCGCAACGGCAGCGGGTTGGTCGAGGTCGTGGTTGCCGACCGCAGCGAGCAGGCACTCTACGCGCTCCCCGGCAATCGTCTCATCCTGACGCGTGGCCTGCTTGCCGGCGTGCGCAACGGTGAGGAGCTGAACGCCCTGCTGGTTCGTGGCCGCAACAGTTATACCGGCGGCATGACCCGCACCATGGCCGGCGCTGTCCGCGATCTGGAGAGCAAGAAGTCGGACCCCCTGGACCCGGATGCCGCAGAAATCCGACTTGCCGCCGGTTTTGCAGAGCGTCCGTGTGACGGGTATTGCCTGACCGGTTTGCTGGCGGGGCCTGCGGGACGTGCCGACCTGCCCAAGTCGGTTGCTCGGCTGGCCGAGCTGCGGCCCGGCTATGACACGCTCGCCCGGGCCCAGGAGATTGAAGCCGCGGGTGATTCGTCGCGGGCTATAGCGCTTCTGCTGCAGGCGGCAGGTGAGACACCCGATGAGCCACGCCTGCTCGGTTCTCTGGGGCTCGCTTACCTGCGCGCCGGACAGCTGCAGCCGGCGCGCCTGCACCTGCAGAAATCGGTCAAGCTGCAGCCGAACTATTACCGAACGCAGATGGGCCTCGGTTTCCTGTACCTGCAGACCACGCGGCTTGATGAAGCCCGCCGGGCCCTCGAGGCGAGCGCGGCTCTCCTGCCGGTCACCGAAAACCTCTTCCTGCTGGGGGAGACCCACGAAAAGTCCGGCAATCCCGGCCGGGCCAAGGAGTATTACCGGCGGGTTGTGCAGCATGACAGTACCGGCAAGCTCGGTCGCGAAGCCCGCGCGCGGCTGGCGCGGCTGGGGGAGCGCTGATGAACTGGGGCGAAATCCTGGATAGCGGCGAACAGGTCGTCTGGGAGGCACGGCCGGCGCCTCGATGTTTTGTCTTCCGTCAGTGGCGGCAGGCGTTGTTCGGTGCGGTTTTCCTGCTCCTCTGCCTCGTCTGGCTGGCCTGGGGGGGGGCCGTGGCGCGCGCCCATGATGCGCCCTGGGCTGCCTGGCTGCCGCTGCCGTTCGTGCTGCTGGGCGTGTACCTGTCCGTCGGCCGGCTGGTCGTGGCACGTCTTGAATGGAACAATGTCGCTTTCGCGATCACCGATCGCCACCTGGTGGTCAGGCGCGGTTTGCTGCGTCCTGTTGCGCAGCGCCTCGCCCTGCAGGAGGTGACCTATTTCCGCCTTGTCCTCCATGCGGAAGAACTGGGAAACCTGCACGTCCATGCCGGCGACACCCGGTCGCTGCTGCTGCCCTGCATCGAGTATCCCCGTAAAGCGACACAGTTGCTCGAGGAGGCGATGGGCGACAGGGCCCGGCCCGTGGTTGCCGAATAGCGTTGCCTTTGCAGACGCTTTTGATTACCCTCTAGCCCCGATTTGACGAAGGGGTGAAGACAGCGCATGAACAAAACTTTTTTCCTCGAAACCTTTGGCTGCCAGATGAACGTGGTCGATTCCGAGCGGATCGTCGACCTGCTGGGCGGTATCGGTTATTCACAGGTGAACGAGCCGGCCGACGCCGGACTGATCCTGATGAACACCTGCGCGGTGCGTGACAAGGCGGTGCGCAAGGCCTACGGTCACCTCGGCCGCTACAAGCCGCTCAAGGACCGCAATCCACGGCTGATCCTCGGCATGGGGGGGTGCATCGCCCAGCAGGAAGGGAAAGACCTGCTCGCCGAGTTCCCTTATCTCGACCTGGTCTTCGGTACCCACAACGTGCATCGCCTGCCGGAGATGGTGGAGAAGGTCGCCAGGGACCGGGTGCGGTGTGAGGAGACGGAGTTCCTCGACCGCGAAACGCGCCTGCAGCTCTTCCCGACGCGCACCGGCCAGGACGCCTACACCCGTTTCGTCACGGTCATGCAGGGCTGCGACAACTTCTGCAGCTACTGTGTCGTGCCTCTCGTGCGCGGTCGCGAGCTCAGCCGGCCGAGCAGCGAGATTCTCGCCGAAATCCGGGAGCTGGCGGGGCAGGGGGTGAGGGAGGTCACCCTGATCGGTCAGAACGTCAACTCCTACGGCCTCAAGGAAGAGGGTGAAGTCAGCTTCGCCGGCCTGCTCGAACAGGTCAATGCCATCGACGGCATCGCGCGGATTCGCTTCACCACCTCGCACCCCAAGGACCTCTCCGATGAGCTGATCGATTGTTTCGGCCGTCTCGACAAGCTCTGCCACCACCTGCACCTGCCGGTCCAGGCCGGTTCCGATGCCATCCTGAGCGCCATGAACCGCGGCTACACGCGGGAGCGCTACCTGTCCCTGGTCGACCGTCTGCGCAGCGTCTGCCCGGACATCCGGCTGACCACCGACATCATCGTCGGCTTCCCGGGGGAGACAGAGGACGACTTCGCCGCCACCATGAGCCTGCTGGCCGAGGTGCGTTTCGCCGAGATCTACTCTTTCATCTACTCGCCGCGGCGTGGGACGGCGGCTGCGGACCTGCCGGACG
>JBFIMV010000233.1:0-4673 GCA_041611575.1 Desulfuromonadales bacterium
ATCAACGGGGCGAGGGACGTGACTTTCTTTTATTATGCCTCAGTTTTCTGTTCCTGCCAGCAGGCAGCATTAGAAATTAAACTGGGAGCACGAGGGACGATGCTTCTTCAAATTTGCTTTTGTAATAATTTTCTAAAGTCAATAAAAGGGGACGCTATTAGGAGGGGAATTTCTTACATTTCAGGGTTTATAAGAATCATTCACATCAGCCAGTTTCAGCCCTCATTAACCGCTGACACAACTTCTGAGAATCAGGGCTTATATAAGGTGGGAAGTCTAAAGGGCTTTCATGCTCAAAATAGAAATAAGAGGATTAATAAGACGGTCATGTAATTGGCTGTCTTTTCTGTTTCTGAACAGGCTACAGTCTCTCGTATGTCTTGTTTTGTAAATGTGGCTCTCCCTTTTGTATGACTGGTCGAGACGTGATGATTAAAACCTCCCGCTTCTACAGCGTGTGCTTTCGGCTGGTTACGTTAAAATGGGTGTATCATGCCGGTGAGAGCGAAGCGTCCCATGATTCTGATCTGCCTACTGTTGATCGTCGCCGTTTTGTTCGGTGCAGCCTGGTACTCGAAGCGTTTTGTCAGGAGCGCTGCCGTGCCGCTCCCCCCAGCCGATGCTGCTACCCTGCAACTGGCGGAGCGCCTCAAAGGGCACGTGCGCGTACTTGCCCTGAAGATCGGCGAGCGCAACATGTGGCACTTCGAGGGTCTCGAGCAGGCAGCGCACTACCTCGAGGAACAGCTCCGCGAGGAAGGCTGGGAGGTGGCTGCGGATAGCTACACACTGCAGGGACGCACGGTGAGCAACCTGCAGGTGCAGCTCAACGGTGGGGAGAGGGCGGATGAGATCGTGCTTATCGGCGCACACTACGATTCGGTGTTCGGTTCCCCCGGTGCCAACGATAACGGCAGCGGCGTGGCTGCGTTGCTTGAGTTGGCTCGAGTTCTGCGTGATGGGAAACCACAACGGACGCTGCGGCTAGTTTTCTTTGTCAACGAGGAACCCCCTTTCTTCAAGACCAAAGAGATGGGGAGTCGGGTTTATGCTCGAGCGGCTCGCAAGCGGGGGGAGCGGATCGTCACTATGGTGAGTCTCGAGACGATAGGTTACTTCAGTGTCCGGGAGAACAGTCAGCAGTTCCCCTTTCCGCCGATGCGCCTCTTTTATCCATCCCACGGAGACTTTGTCGCCTTCGTCGCAAATTTTCGCTCCCGCTCTGTTCTGCAGCGGGCCCTCGGCGCCTTTCGCGCCGCCAGTTCGTTTCCCGCCGAGGGACTCGTGGCCCCTATCTGGCTGACCGGGGTTGACTGGTCCGACCAGTGGTCGTTCTGGCAGAGTGGCTATCCCGCGTTGATGATTACCGACACCGCACCTTATCGCTATCCCCACTACCACAGCGTGCACGACACTCCGGATAAGCTCGACTACCTTGCGCTGGCGCGGGTGACAAAAGGGCTCGAGGGGATGGTAAAGAAGCTGTGTGGGATGAAGTGATTGATGAACTGAATCGTATACTCAGCTTGCCCCAGGCTTGATCCGCAGGGGAAAAAAGAGACCCGATAATGGGTCTCCCTTTTGTGTGACTGGTCGGGGCGAGAGGATTTAATCTCCGACACTCTGCCCCCAAAGCAGGCAAATAAACATTCCTACAAGTCACTATTTGTAAGAAGTTTGGTTGCCTTGCCCATAGGCTTACTTTAAATCCTGCTGCAACTCATTCTTACATCACCTGGGGATATTTAGTTTTCGGAGGTCGCAGAGAAAACCAGGTACTGTCCGTAACTTACCCCGCCGTCATTACCATCCTTGCTTTTTTTTCCCATCACGCACATAATCGCCCCGTTTCTGAAAGGCGTTTAATGCGACCATGAGCCGTTACCTGTTCAAATTCGTCAACAACCTCAGCATCCGCTGGAAGATGACCGTGGTCGTTCTGCCGCTGGTCCTGATCCCGCTCTTCCTGGTCGGCACGGTCGTCGGCTGGATCGGCTATCGCCAGGCGCACCTCGGCATCACCCAGACCAGCAAGGACGACCTCGACCACCTGGCCGAATTCACCATCGATCTGCTTGATGCCCACCACAGCCAGTTCCAGGTCTACCGCGAAGACAAGAAAGCGACTGTCAAACAAGAGCTTGAAAGTCTCACCAACCTCGCCTACGGCATGGTCGAGGCGCAGGAGCGGCTGCACCGCCAGGGCGGCATCGACCTGGCCAGCGCCCAGGCGGCGGCGCGCAACGCCCTGAAACGCGTCCAGGTCGGCGAGACCGGCTACATCTACGCCATGACCAGCGCCGGCGTCCTGAAAGTCCACATCGCCCGCGAAGGCGAGAACGTTTACAACGAGCAGGACGAAGATGGTCGCCACTTCATCCGCGCCATGTGCAAGGCGGCAAAACTGGCGCCGGCCGGACAGAAGCTGACCATCGTCTACCCCTGGCGCAACGCCGAGCTGGGAGATGCTGAACCGCGCCAGAAGATGGTCGCCTACCGGTATTTCGCCCCCTGGGACTGGATCATCGCCACCGGTGGCTATCTCGACGAAACCTACGAGGACCCGGAGGCGGAGAGGCTGGCATTCGAGGAATTGAAGGAGCGCATCAAGTCGAAGCGCGTCGGCAAGACCGGCTACATCTACTGCATGGACCGCCGCGGCAACCTGATGATTCACCCCGAAGCCGAAGGCACAAACATATATGACGCAAGAGACTCGGACGGCACACCGTTCATCGCCGCCATGTGCCAGAGCGGCGAGGGGTGGGCCCGCTATCCCTGGCAGAATATAGGCGAAGCGCGACCCCGCCAGAAGATCGTCCGCTATCTGCACTACGCACCACGCGACTGGATCGTGGCCGTCGGATCCTACGAGGACGAGTTCTACCAGGAGGCGAACCTGATCAAAGGACGCATCCTCGGCAGCCTCGGAGTCATCTCCCTTGCTGTCGGCGCGCTGTCGATCCTGATGGTCTTCTTCGCCGCCAAGGTCCTCTCCGACCCGATCCGCCACATGATTACCGTCATCCGCGACATCAAACGCGGTCGTTTCGACCGCCAGATGGAAGTCGACAGCCGCGATGAACTCGGCGAGCTGGCCATCACCTTCAATCGCATGACGCGCAGCCTGCAGCGCAACCGGGAGCTCGAGACCAGCCTGGCCCAACAGGGGAAGATGGCCTCGCTCGGCATCCTCTCTTCGGGGGTCGCTCACGAAATCAACAACCCGCTCGGCGTGATCCTCGGCTATGCCGGCTATCTCGAAAACAAGGTCGACCCGGAAGACCCCAATTACCGCTATATTCACGAGATCAAGCGCGAGAGCAAGCGCTGCAAGAAGATTGTCCAGGACCTGCTCAGCTACGCCCGCACGCCGCAACCGGAGTTTGCCGAGACGGACCTCAATCAGCTGCTTGAACAAATTGTCAGCTTCGCCGCCAATCACACCGACATGCACGGCGTGCGCATCGTCAGAGAATTCTGCGAAAGTCTGCCGCTTCTGCCGCTCGACGGCGACCAGATCCGTCAGATCGCCATCAACCTGATCCTCAACGCCGGAGCGGCGATGGCCGAAGGCGGGACCCTCACCGTCGCCACCGCCGTTGAGGATGGCTTCGCCGTGATACGCTTCGCCGACTCGGGTTGCGGCATTTCTCCGGAAGACCTTGAGAAAATTTTCGAACCTTTCTACACCACCAAGGAACGCGGCACGGGTCTCGGCCTGGCGATCACGCGCCAGATCGTCGAACAACATCAGGGGGGCATCCAGATGACAAGCAACGTCGGCGCGGGGACGACGGTCACCGTCCGGCTGCCCCTCGTCCGGGAGGAATTCCGATGACAGCCAAACGCATCATGCTGATCGACAATGAAATTGGCCTCTGCCGCATGATGGAAGCGGTCCTCACCGACCAGGGCTACCGGGTCAAAAGCTTTACCCGGCCGGTCCAGGCGGTCGCCGAATTCACCGCTGGCGACTATGACCTGATCATCAGCGACATCAAGATGCCGGAAATGGACGGCCTTGAAGTGCTGCAGCATATCCTCAATCGCGACCCGGAAGTGCCGGTCATCATGATCACCGCCTATGCCACCGTGGAGATGTCGATCCAGGCCTTGCGGCGCGGCGCCTACGACATGCTGACAAAACCGTTTGAACCGGACGAGCTGCTCTACCGGGTCAGGAACGCCTTGCAGCATCATGACCTTGCGGAAGAGAACCGCGAATTGCGCGATGAGCTTTCCGGCAAGTTTCGCTTCGAGAAAATCATCGGCGTCTCCCCAACCGTCAGGGCCCTGCTGGAGAGAGTCGCCAAAGTGGCGGTGCGTGATACCTCGGTGCTGATCACCGGTGAGTCGGGAACCGGCAAGGAGCTGGTTGCCCAGGCCATCCATCACAACTCCAAGCGTCGCGACCGGCGCTTCATCGCCGTCAACTGCGGCGCCCTGCCGGAAAACATCCTGGAAAGCGAACTGTTCGGCTACCGCAAGGGGGCCTTCACCGGCGCTACGGAAAACCGCAAGGGACTGCTCGAGGCGGCCGATGGCGGCACGCTCTTCCTCGACGAGGTCGGCAACCTGCCGATGACCGTGCAGAAAACCCTGCTGCGCTTCCTCCAGGAGCAGGAGTTCCGACGCCTTGGCGAAACAACGCCTACCAAGGTAAACGTGCG
>JBFIMV010000234.1:0-4671 GCA_041611575.1 Desulfuromonadales bacterium
CACCGAGGTGGCGCCATGGCGCTTGGAGAGGCGTTTTTTGTCGGCACCGAGGATCATCGGCACGTGAGCGAACTCGGGGGCGTCGTACCCGAGGGCCGTGTACATCGGAATCTGGCGCGGCGTGTTGTTGACATGGTCATCGCCGCGAATCACCAGGGTGATCCCCATTTCGGCATCATCGACAACGACCACGAAGTTGTAGGTCGGGTTGCCGTCGGTGCGTTGAATGATGAGGTCGTCGAGTTCAGCGTTATCGAAGGAGATGGGCCCCTTGATGCGATCGACGAAAGTGGTCGTACCTTCAAGTGGAGAGCGGAAGCGAACCACGAATGGCGCATCGGGCTGGTCGATGCGGTCGCGGCAGGTGCCATCGTAGCGCGGTTTGCCACCCGCCTGCATCGCCGCTTCGCGTTTGGCATCAAGCTCCTCGGCCGTGCAGAAACAGCGATAAGCCGCTCCCGACTCAAGCAGCGCGTTGACCTTCGCCTTGTAGAGATCGTAGCGCTGCGACTGGTAGAAAGGCCCTTCGTCGTACGAAAGGCCAAGCCAATCCATCGCCTGCAGGATGGCATCGACCGACTCCTGGGTGGAACGTTCGACGTCGGTGTCCTCGATGCGCAGGACAAAGGTCCCCTTCTCCTTGCGGGCGAGGAGATAATTGAACAGGGCCGTGCGGGCCCCACCGATATGCAGGGTGCCAGTAGGGCTCGGGGCGAAACGGACGCGCAGGTCTGACATGGAAATCTCCGGGGTTGTGGGACGTAAACGGCAAAAGCGGCTCACGCGTTGAAGCGAACCGCTTTATACCGGAAATCAGCCGGCGAGGCAAGTCCGGCAAAGTCTAATTGATACGCACTCCGGCATAGCCGACAACTTCCGACTGGTCACCGGTTACGTCACCGGAATTACGATACGCGACCAGCTCACCACGCATCGCGCCAAGGGCGCGGGCGGCTTGCAACATGACGACGACCGGGAGGACGCCGCACATGGAGATCCGATTATCGCGCACAACCCGGTAGAGGCCTTCCGGATCGAGGGCAAGCACCCTGTCCAGGGCCAGGTTGTCCTTACGTCGGGCGATACTGCCGGACTCGAAGTGGCTCATGTCGTTGCTCGCCACGATCAGCGGGCGCGGCTCCGATGCCAGCAGGGCCCGGCCCAGGCCGTCACCAATCCTGAGCAGGCTCTCGAGGGAGAGATGTCCGATGCAGACCGGCACGATCCGCGTCCGGGGAGCAAGAACCTGCAGGAAAGGGAGCTGCACTTCGAGAGAGTGCTCCGTGCGGTGCGCGACCATATCCTCGGCCGTGTCAGGACACGCGGCCAGGATGCGCGCCGCCAGATTTTCGGCGATCGAAGTTTGCCCCAGGGGGGTCTCCCACTGGCCCCGGGCATAAACCGCGGCAAGATGCCCGCGGCCGGTGTGGTTCGGTCCGAGGAGTACGACCTCGTCGGGGATCGCAACGCCGGCGTATGTTTCGCCGGCGACGAGACCGGAATAGACATAGCCGGCGTGGGGGGCGATCAAGGCAATGGCTGATACCACGGATTCCGCTGCCGGAATCAGCGAGCGGACCGTCGCTTCCAGGACTTCCTTGCGAGCGGGATAGAATTGACCGGCAACCGATGCAGAGCGCAGCATGACAAAACTCCCGGGATGTGCAGGTCAGGGCGACCAGGCCCGATAGATCATGCGCAGGCCGACCAGTACCAGCAGTACGGCAAATATCTTCAACAGTCTATCATGGTCGGTCCGACTGGCAACGCGTACGCCGACACGCGCCATACCGATGGAAAACGGCGCGACCAGCAAAACGACCAGGAAATTGACAAAACCGACGGAAAACGGTGGCAGTGACAGGTTGCCCAGGCCGTGGAACATGTAGGACAGAGCGCCGAAAAAAGCAGAGACAACGATCAGGGCGCTCGAGTTGCCGACCGCCAGATGAATCGGAAAACCGAGCAGGATGACCATCAGCGGGACGGCGATGACGCCACCGCCGACACCGAAAAATGCACTGAAAATCCCGCCGGCGTATCCGACCAGGCAGAGTGAGCGCGCCGGGACCTTGTCTTTGCTTTCAGGCGGAAGCCTCGGATTGAACAGAAACAGTTGCAGGGCCACGAAAATCTGCATGATGCCGAACGACAGCTTCAGCCAGTTGCCCTCAAGCAGGGAAGCCAGCCACGCACCGCAAAAGGCGCCGATCATCCCACCCAGGCACAGCCAGGCGACCTGGCGCCACTTGACGTTGCCTCGCTTGCGATGGCCGAAGGTGCTGCTCAGCGCGGTCGGGATGATGATGGCAAGGCTGGTGCCGAAGGCGGTATGCACCAGGATGTCCGGAGAGAACCCGGAAGCCGCAAAGGCCCAGAGGAAGAGTGGCACGAGGATGATCCCGCCGCCGATACCGAGGAGCCCTGCCAGAAAACCGGCAATACTGCCGAGGCAGACAAACAGGAAGAGTGTGAAGATGCTGAAGGGCCCCATGACGCTAGAATGCAAAACAGGTCAGTCGCAACACGACTGACCTGCTATTACTGGAGGCCCCGACCAGATTTGAACTGGTGATGGAGGTTTTGCAGACCTCTGCCTTACCGCTTGGCGACGGGGCCATTGAGAATAGGTTTCTCTGAATACCAAAGGGGGCGTGACGTGTCAAGCGTATTTTCCTGTCAGAAGAAGTCAGTCGCTGCGATCCATTTTCCGCAGGACCGATTCAATTTTTCCGGCAAGCCCATGGCTGCCGCTGTCGCGTCGGTCGTCGATCTTGATCAACGTCGACACGCGCACCGCCCCTTTGCCGAAGGGGACTTCGTGCATGGCCCTGACGACGGAGAAGATGGCATCGATATCCCCCTCAATGACCGTCCCCATCGGCGTCAGCTGATAGGACAGGCCTGAGGCGGCAACGACCTCGACGCAGGCGGCGACGTAGGCGGATACACCGGGTGTTCCGGTGCCGAGAGGGGCAACGCTGATCTCAACCACGGCCATTTTTCATCTCCAGCATACGGGTTGTGGTTTCACTGGACTGCTTTTCAGGATAACACGTTGCGGGCCCGATAGAAATCATCTTGCCAAACAGCCTATTGCCGGTCGACTCGCAGGCGGACCGAGGTCTGGGAAACGACCGACTCGGAGCCCTGCTCGAGGATCGCCCGGCCCAGGTCGTCGTGCGTGGCAAGTTGGCCGCCAAGGTCCAGCCATTCGCCGTAATTGACGACCACGCGTGTCGCCAGTTCGTGGAACACGACGTGTTCGCCGTGACCTCCTTCAGGGAACGCCATGAAAGGCCGGATGTCGAGCTCTACCCAGTCTCCCTGCGAGCGTGGTGCGACCTCGAAACCCGTGTCAACCTTCTGAATTTCAATGCGTTCGACACGTTCAATACAACCGGCATGGCGCCGGCAGTACAAGCGCAGTCGGCTGGTGAAAGGAATCAGGCGACCGACGCTGATCCTTGCAGCCTCCCCATCCATGACCATGATGAACTGCGACGTCTGCTGACTGTTGCGGCGCTCACTCGCGTTTATCGACAGGCTGGCAGCGGCGTCTTCGGAGGCGATGCGCCCGACGCCGACGCCGGGAGCCGGCGCCCTGCCTGCCCGGACAGTGACGGGGCCCTGCTCAACCCGCAATGCCCCGCCAATGTTTCGGTTCTGCTGTTCTTCCGAACGCCCCTGTTCGACGGTTATGCGCAGCATGGCCGAGGCCTTGTCGAACATGGCGATCAGTTCCGTGACTGCTCTCATCTCTTCGGCTTCGGCGTTCACCATCAGCACATTGCGATAAGCCGAGACGCGTGCCGAATCGCTGAGCGCGGAGCGTACGGTATCGATCAGTTCACTGGCCTGTCGATGCTGCAGTTCGAAAAGGCGAAATTCAGCGGCCGCCCGGGACGCAGGAACCAGGAGCATGGCAACCAGGAGCAAGAGCCATATTCTGCGGGTCATGGAAAAACTTTGATTCCCGGGCATGTCAGTTCCTTCTTGCTTTACGAGCCGAAGCGTTCACCTTCAAGCAGTTACGACAGCAACCTTCATCAAGATTAACAAACTTTTCCACTGTGTGCAGGAGCGGTAAAAACTGCAAAGGGCTGGCCCGAGAGAGCCAACCCTTTGCAGTTCGATTGTTCTTTATGAATTACTTCTTCTTTTTCTTGACCGGCAGGTCATGCACGTCAAGATGACAGGTCAGGCATTTCGGGAACATCTCAAGTTGACGCTTGTCGTGCGGTTCAGCGTGGCATTCGCGGCAGTCCGGGATCTTGCCGTGCTGCTGATGGCACATGCCGCACATGACGTTGCCGTGCTTGCTCGGCGTCCCCTTCCACTTGGTGTAGACGGGCTCATGGCAACCGCTGCAGGTGCGCACATCCGCGTCAGGGCGGAAAGTGATCTGCAAGGGGGCATGGACCTGCTGATGACATTCGCCGCAGGCAATGATCGCCTGCTCCTTGAAATGTCCCTTGTGGCATTCGAAGCAATTCGGGATATAGCCGTGACGCTCATAATGACAGGTCTGGCAACCCTGCTTGCTGTGAGCGCTGGGGAAGGCCTTGAGTTTGCTGGCCGGACCGGCGTGACAGTCTGCGCAGGTACCCGCCAGCCTGCTGACGGCAGGGACATTGCGGGGCGCGTGGGGGTTCTGGTGACAGCTCAGGC
>JBFIMV010000235.1:0-4646 GCA_041611575.1 Desulfuromonadales bacterium
GGGCCATCGTCACCGGAGTCTTCATCGAGGCCCAGCTGTTTGCGCAAGGCCTTGATCCGGTCACCGACGTCGCGGAAAAACGAATCCTGCTCAGCGACGAGCTGGAAGCTCTCGAGAGCTTCGAGGAGCTGGCCGGTCGACTGGTAGAGGAGGCCGAGCTCGAAATTCAACGTCTTGCGGCCTGCCTCGTTGAGGTTTTCCTGTGACAACCCCGACTTGAAAGCCTTCAGGGCGGCTTCCGTCTCACCCGCCTCGAGGTGGCACTGGCCGGTCAGGGTAAGACAATCGATGCGGCGGCCAGGGTCGGCGGAAGCCTTGTCAAATTCGGCGATCGCGTCCTCAAACAGGCCCATCTCCTTGTAAGCGATGCCGAGGTTAAAATGAGACTCGGTATCCGCTGAATCGATCTCCGTGGCAAGCTCCTGGGTGAACACATCGTCCGATGGCGCATTATCACCCAGAACATTGAGGAAATCAGTGGCTTCGAGCAGTTCGTCATCGTGGAGATCGGCCATGAGGTCGACGAAGGCACCGCTCTCCGGTTCGGCAGACTCAGCCGCCTGGCGCTCCTGGATCTCTGCCATCTTCGCATGCAGTGCCGGCAGGTCGGGGTTGCTCTCGAGGAGCGACTGCACGATCCTGGCGGCGTCCTCGTAGAGCCCTTGCTGCAGGTAGAACTCGGCTTCTTCCATTTCCGCTTCAATACTTTGCGACGCGGCAGATACGGCCCTGGCAACCTTGCCGGCGAAGATCCCTGTGTCCTCTTCGTCCACAGCCTCTTCAAGAACTTCAAGGTCTTCGAGAACTTCAACCTCATCAACCTCCTCAAGTTCTTCTAACTCTTCAAGCTCTTCGATCTCGTCAAGAACTTCCAATTCCTCGAGCTCAGCCGAAGCCTGTTCCCCGAAGACCTCATCATCGGCGATCTCCTCCTCAATAACCTCCTCGACGATCTCTTCTTCGACGATCTCTTCCTCTGCGACCTCTTCCTCGACGACCAACTTTTCATCTGTTTCAATTTCAAACTCGAGATCCAGCCCGGTCAGGCTCTCGAGATCAAACTCCATCTCGACTTCGTCTGCCTCAGCTTCGTCATCGATCGTCCCCGGACCGTCTGTCTGCGCCCCTGCCTCGGCTCCCTCGACTTCCGGCGACTCTTCAATAACAGGCTCCGCTGCGATCTCATCCTGTTTCTTGTCCTGGTCCAGATCCAGATCCAGGTCGAGATCAAAATCGAGATCCAGCGTTGCGACCGCGGCCTTGGTCTTCTGCGGCGGAACGATTTCGAGAGGCGGCACCTCGACCTCGGGATCGATCTCTTCCCCGACCATCTCCAGAGTTTCGACATCGCTGATTGCATCTTCGAGGAAGGCATCGTCAGCCGTCACGGTTGATGATTGAGTGGTTTTTCCCGAATCAGCAAACTTTTCCTGGCCTTCCATACCGGCGGCCTCATAAATCAACGCCAGCGATTCATCGATCAGCTCATCGTCGGGACGGGCGGTTTTCAGTTCCTGATAGAAACCCAGCAACTGCTTGACACGCCCCGCCTGAAAGAAGGCGTCCTTCCATTCCTCCAGCCGATCCCTGGCCTGCTCCGTTTCACCGCCGTCCAGACAGATGCGCAGGTAATCTTCACGCAGGTCGAGATCATCGTGAACCAGCTTGAGGAGATGCTTGAGAGTGATGCGGGCATTCGAGTAATCGCCGGTTGCAATATGGGCGTCGGTCAAAGACCGTATGACCTCGGGATCATCCGGTGCCTGTTTAAGCAGGCTCTTGAAGACCTGAACGGCCTTCTCGTTCGCGCCGCTCTTCAGCAGCGCCCTGCCGAGCGGCAGACGGGCGGCCGCTCCTTCCGGGCAGATGCTCAGGAAGCGATCGTACAGCTTGATGATCTTGGTGTGTTCCTGCTGGTCGGCAAGACGGGAGATGATAGACTCAAAGGCCTCAAAGGCTTCGGCGTTCTTGCCCGCGTCCTTGTAGCACTCGGCGATCTTGGCTTCGTAGTTGAGGTTTCCGGGGTCGAGAGCGGACATCTTTTCCAGAATGCCGACCGCTTCGAGATGCATTGCGTTTTTGTCGTAATAGGCGACGAGGGTGCGGTATTCCGAGAGGGCGTTTCCTACCAGCCCCTGCTTCTCATTCAGCTCGGCCAGCCGGAGGTAGAGGTCGACCCTGGATGCGTCGAGTTTTTGCATCTGCTTGAAGACGGCAATCGCCTTCAGGTAAAAGCCGGTGTCCGTATAATGCTTGGCAACCGCCTCGTACTCCGTGAGAGCCTCAAGATTGCGCTTGTCGCGGCTCAGCAATTCGGCAAGCTTCTGCCGGTTGCGCGCATCTTTCGGGAAGGCCGCCACCAGTTTCTGATATTCACCGATAGCCTTCGAGACCTGTCCCTTGGACAAGAACTTCTGAGCGTCTGCGAGGAGTTTGTCTTTATTTGCCAAGAATTTTCCCTGTCTGGATAAATAGGAACAGTCCAACTTGGAACTTTAAACGATGACCTTCAGAACTGTCAAGCCTGCAGCCGACGAAAGTCTCGATTTTTCCATGTAATTCAAGCAAATAGACGGCATCAGCATTTCAGTACCCGGGCATGCCTGCGGCCCAGTGAGGCCTCGTAATCACGGCGACGTTCCTCGTAGCCGCTGCGGCCCATCAGCGCATAGGTCAGCAGCTTCCCCTCTTCCACCCCCGGCTGATCGAGCGGATCGACACCGAACAGGGCGCCGGCGAAAAGCGTCTGGACCTCGAACAGGTAGATCAGCGCACCGACCGACTCCGGCGTGACCCGATCGACGTGCAGGGTACAGTTCGGCCTGCGGTGCTTTGTCAGGGCAGCGGCGGTCGCCTGCTGCTCCGTGCGCAGCAGCTCCCCCATGGTGTGGCCGGCCAGGTAGGAGGCTTCCGGGAAGGCCTCGTAGGCGGGAATCACCTGCTCATGGGCAAAATCATCAACCGCGATAAACGTCACGACCTTGTCGAAGGGACCTTCGACATAAAGCTGCACCTGGGAATGCTGGTCCGTCGCGCCGAGGGCATTGACGGGCGTCGGGCCGACGTACAGTTCGCGGCCATCAGTGCCGAAGCGTTTGCCGAGGCTCTCCGCCCAGAGTTGCCGAAACCAGTCGCCCAAATCCCGCAGGCGATCACTGTAGGGCATCATCACGGATATTGTCAGCCCCTTGTTGTACGCCAGGAACTGCAGAGCGGCATTGAGATAGGCCGGATTGGACTCGAGTTCATCGTGGCAGACCCGGGGCGCGAAATCCGCCGCACCCTTGAGAAGCGCGGCGATATCGACCCCTGCACAAGCCAGCGGCAAGAGCCCGACCGCGGTGAAAACGCTGAATCGACCGCCGACCCCCGGGGGGATGCTGCAGGAACGATAGCCTTCACGGCGGACGAGGTCGCGCAGCAGGCCGGTCTCGGGATCGGTGACCATGATGAAATGCTCGCGGAACCGGCTGCCGACCGCGTCCTCCACCCACTTGCGGGCAACCAGGAACTGGCAGTTGGTCTCAACGGTGGAGCCGGACTTGCTGATGACCGCAAAGCAGGTGCGCGCCGGGTCGCATTGCGCCAGCCGGGCGGTAAATCCGTCCGGGTCGACGTTGTCGAGCACGATCAACCGCGAGGACCCCGTCGCGCCCGATGAACCCTTTTGCGCAGCACCGAGGGCCGAATAGACCGCCGTGGTGCCGAGAGCGGAGCCGCCGATGCCGAGCACCACGAGCGTATCGAAAGTGCTGCGCACATGGGCTGCCAGCTGCTGCATTTCAGCGACGATGGCGGCATCGAACGGCAGGTCGAAGAACGGCAGTTCACCGCGCTCGCGGCGCGCCATGATCTGCGCGTGGATGGTCCTGGTCACCTCCTGGAGCTCCACCAGCTCGGCCGCAGTGATACCGTGCGCAGTGCCGACCTGTTCGGCCATCATGTTGCTGTAATCGAAAGTGATCTGCATGGTTCCCTCCCTGGCGGCAGGTTTCAGGATGACTGGCTGAGATGTTTCAGGCGTTCGACCTCCCCGGCGGTCAGCATGCGCTTCTCTCCGGGCATCAGCCCGTCAAGGGTCAGAAACGCGTAGCCGGTGCGCACCAGGCGGCTGACCTGGTAGCCAAGCGCCTCGCACATGCGCCTGACCTGGCGGTTGCGCCCTTCATGAATCGTCAGTTCGAACCAGGTGTGCCCGCCGCTGATGCGCAGCCTGGCGATTTTGGCCGGTGCCGTCAAGCCGTCCTCGAGCTGGACACCGGTTTCAAGCTTTCGTTTTGCGGCGTCATCCAAACGTCCACGCACCTTGACCAGGTAGACCTTGTCGACCTCATGGCTCGGGTGCGCGAGGCGGTTGGCGAGCTCGCCGTCATTGGTGAGCAACAGGAGGCCCGACGTGTTGATGTCGAGTCGGCCTACCGGGAAGACCCGCGACGGGATGTCCTGCAGCAGATCGGTAACGACCTTCCGCCCTTCGGGATCGCTGAGCGTTGTCACGACGCCGAGCGGCTTGTTGAGCAGCACGTACACCAAGGTTTCAGCCTGCCGAAGCGGTTTGCCGTCAACCCGGATGTCTTGCTCATCGGCATCGGCCTGGTCGCCGAGGCCGGCGATGCGGCCATCGACCTCCACCCGGCCGGCGGCAA
>JBFIMV010000236.1:0-4628 GCA_041611575.1 Desulfuromonadales bacterium
CCAGGATAAAGGCAAGGACCAGGATAAAGGCAAGGACCAGGATAAAGGCAAGGACCAGGATAAAGGCAAGGATCGGTATGACGATATGAACAAGAAGAATGAGAAAGGTGATGGCAAAGGGAAGAAAAGCAAAGGGGGCAAGAGCTAGCGACCGTCTGCCTGTGCCCCCATTTTTCTCATAACCATTGTGATCGTGGGAATAAAGAACGCCCCGGCCTGATGAGGCCGGGGCGTTTTGTCATCCGCGAGACAAATCACTTGTTGGGGTTCTCGTCGGTCGATTTTTCCTCCCGCACCGGGAGTTCACAGGATCCGGACAGTCAGGTCTGAATCCCCAGGCGGGGGAGTACCCAGCGGTTGAGTATGTACCAGGCGGCAACTATGCCGAGCAGAATGAGCAGTGACTTCATAGCCTTTCCCCCGTAGATTCGAAAATCAATATATAATGTGTCGGCAGAAAAGGCAAGTGGGGGGGGAGCAAAGATTCTGGCCTCTGCTTCCGCGCCCTGGGTCAGCCTGCGGAAATGCTGACGAACACGAGGTCTTTGCTGCCCGTGTTGTCTATGCCGTGGGAAACACCTGCCGGAGCGTTGAGGATCGTCCCGGCAGCGACCGGTACTCCCGGTTGGTTCTCGCTGAGAAACATTCCCTCACCTTCGAAGACGACCCAGATATGATCTCCGGCGTGCACGTGAGGATGAATGTGTTGCCCGGGTAACAGGCACCAGAGGGTGGTGCGAGCATGACCTCCTTCGCTCAGAATGACCTTGCTGGCTTTTTCCGGGTTGAAGCTGACTTTCGAACGATAATCCGTTACCTGTATCGACATCTTTGCACTCCTGGGTGAACAGCGGCGTTGAACCCCTGCAGCTTCAGAAAAAAACGCCCCGCCGGGGTCAGCGGAGCGCCATAAGTTGACTCGATCAGGCTTTGGCAGCCTGTACCGCGACGCAGTTCTGACCCGCAGGAAGGATCTGCTGAATATTCATACCGGTAAAGTTGTCAGCTGCGGCGAGCAGGCCTGCCGGCACCATGGTATGGATCATCACCTTGCCGACAGATTTTCCGGCCGGACCGGTCACCGTCAGTCTGCCGCCGTTGGCGACTCCGAGGCGCTCGGCATCCACAGGGTTGACCAGAATCAGGCCTTCGGGGGCCAGTTCGTGGTTGGCCGCTGAAAAGGTGGTTGTAGAGCCGAAATGGAACGGGCACTTGCCAACCAGCAATTGCAACTCCGCGGCAGCCGGTTCCGCGAGTTCGGGAGCAGCCGCCTTGAGGCCATGCGAAGCCGGGGCATAGCTCTGTTTCCAGCAGAAACCACGTTGCTCGAGACTCTGGCAGATGTCGGCATAGCTGCCGCTCAGCTTCATCATTTCGCGGTTGACGATGGCCAGGCTTGGTTCCGGTTTGCCGCTGACCCGCGCGAACAGGTCACTGAGAATGGCGAAATCGGGGCGTGCCGCGCCCGGCGGGTCGATGGCGTTGCGCAACGTGCTGACGCGCTGGTCGAAGGCGGTGACCGTGCCGCGCTTCTCCGGAGCGGCTGCGCCGGGGAGCACGACGTTCGCCATGCGGGTCAGGTCGCTGACGAAAATGCCCTGAACGAGCAGCAGCTCAAGTTTCTGCAGGGCTTTGCGCCAACGGGTGTTTTCGGGGAAACTGATCAGCGGGTTGGCCCCGGCCAGGTAGAGTGCACGGATTTTTCCCTGCTCGATCCCTTCGAGGATCTGGTTGGCGTTGGCGCCCCCTTCCGGGAGGGTGGCATGCCATGCGGCAGAAAACGCATCCTTGCTGGCAGCATAGTCCTGAAGTCCGGGCAGATATTCGGGGGCAATGCCGGCATCGAGCAGCCCCTGCATGTTGCCCTTGGCGGGGAGCGGGAACAGGCCGCCACCCTCGCTGTGCAGGGCGCCACTGACCAGGGCGAGGTTGGCAAGGGCAGCCACCGCGGATTCCGCCTGGCCGCATCCCATGACGTCGCGGCCGAAAACAATGGCAACCGAGGACGACCGCCCGAGGTAATCGGCCGCCTCCTCAAGGAGGGCGCGGCTGACACCGGTGACGCGACAGGCGGCGTCGAGATCGAAGCCGTCGAGATAGGCCGTAAGCTCCTCACGGTTGGCAACGTTCAGGCGGAGGAAATCGTCGTCTGCCTGACCTTTTTCGATCAGCAGCTTCGCCAGGGCACCGGCCAGCCAGGCTTCACTGCCAGCGCGGTACTGCAGAAAGGTTTCCGCCTGTTCGACCAGTCGGACGCGGCGCTGGTTGGCAACAATCAGGCGGGCGTCACGTTTGCGGGCCGCCAAATGCACCTGCCAGTTGACGGCGGGTGCCTCGGAACGCAGGTCGGCGCCGAAAACCAGCACCGCTTCGGCCTGACCGATGCGGTCGAGAGGTCTGCTCGCACCGGCCAACTGCAGCTGGTCGCGCAGAACCCGCGCGGCGCGCAGGGCACCAAACCGGGCTTCGGAATCAATATTGTTGCTGGCGAGGCCGACCCGGAAAAGTTTCTGGAAGAGGTAGCCTTCCTCGTTGGTCAGGTGCGGCGAGGCCAGGCCGGCGATGGCCTGACCGCCGTGTTCATCGCGAATCTTGCGCAAGGTCGACGCACACATGGACAGTGCTTCGTCCCAGGCGACGGTTTGCTGGTCAACAAGCGGTGCCGTGAGGCGTGCCTCGCTGTTGAGGTAATCGTGGCCGAAAAAGCCGCCGACACAGAGGTTGCCGTCATTGACCGTGACGCTGTCTTCGGAGGTGACGCGCAGCACCTTGCCGTGCTTGCTGTGCAGGTCGATCTGGCAATGGGAAGGACAGAGGGTGCAGACCGAAGGGGTTTTGCGCAGTTCCCAGGGGCGCGCCTTGAACTTGAAGGGCTTGGAGATCATGGTACCGGTCGGGCAGACCTGGACGCAATTGCCGCAGAATTCGCATTTCTCCAGTGTCTTGTCGATGAACGCCTTGTCGCCGCGCTCATTGACGAACAACGCGCTCGAGCCAATCGTTTCGTGGCAGGTCTTGACACATTTTTCGCACATGATGCAGCGGTTCGGCACCTGCTGGATCAATGGCCAGTGGTCGATTACTCCGGCGTTGACGTCGTCGGCGCCGAAGGGCTGGCGGGTGACGTCATGAGCGTAGCAGACATCCTGCAGTTCGCACTCGCCGCCGGCGTCGCAGACCGGGCAATCGAGAGGGTGGTTGACCAGCAGCAGCTCCACGACCTGGCGGCGGATCGTCGCCAGCTTTTCCGACTGGGTCGTGATGACCATGCCGTCGACCGCGCGGGTGTTGCAGGCGGTCATCGTCTTGTCGGCCCCTTCGACTTCGACTGCGCAGATACGGCAGGCGCCGGTCGGGGAGACTTTTTTCAGGTAACAGAGGGTCGGAATCTGGATGCCCAGCTTCTCCGCGGCTTCGAGAATGGTGCTCCCCGCCGCAATCTGAACGTCCTTGCCGTCGATCTTGAGCTTGATCATCGAATCTGCCTTTTTCGTCAGCGTATCGTGAAAGTGTTGATTATCCGTTGACGGCCAGCATGCCGACGCGGTAGCAGCGCAGGCAGCGTTCCGCTTCGCGCACCGCCTGACTCTCCGGCATGGCCAGCTCGATCTCTTCGTAGTTGCTGGCGCGCTCGGCACCGTTGACTTTCGGCTGGTGTTCGCGATGCAGGCCACCGACGATGCCGACCTTCTCGTTCTTGTCGAAGGTGCCGAGGTTGTTGATGATGTCCTCCATGGCGTCCTGCTCGTCGAGATAGACCTTGCCTTCGGTCAGGTAGCGGTGCATGACCCTGGCGGCGCGGCGGCCGTGACCGACGGCGAGGACCACGGTCATGGCGCCGTATTCACAGTCGCCGCCGGCGAAGATCCCCTCGTTGTCGGTCATCATCGTCCCGCCATTGGTGACGATGCTGTTCCAGCGGGTCTGCTTGATGCCGTAGTCGCCGTCTTCCAGGTAGGAAAGGTCCGGATCCTGGCCGATCGCCGGGATGACCAGGTCGCAGGGGATGACGTACTCGCTGCCGGGGACCGGTTTCGGGCTGCGGCGACCGGAAGCGTCCGGCTCGCCAAGCTCCATCTTCTGCACCTCGACGCCGACGATCTTGTTGTTCTCGGTGATCAGCTTGGTGGGCAGGGCCAGGAAGATGAACTTGACGTTTTCCTCCTCGGCGTCGTCGACCTCGTAGGGCTCGGCCGGCATCTCCTTGCGGGTCCGGCGGTAGAGCAGGATCGATTCCTCGGCCCCTTCGCGCAGGGCGACGCGCACGCAGTCGATGGCGGTGTTGCCGCCGCCGACGACGATGACGCGCTTGGGCGTCTCGATCGGCTCACCAAGGGCAACGGCGCGCAGGTAGTGAATGCCGCCGGGCGAGAAACCATCATAGCCCTGATCCTCACCTTCGACACCCATCGGCTTCGACTTGAAGGCGCCGGTACCGAGGAAAACGGCATCGTACTGTTCTTTGAGCTCGCGCAGCGAGACGTCGCGGCCGAGCTTGACGCCGTACTCGATCTCGACACCGAGGGCGGTGATGATGTCCGCCTCGCGCTGCAGCAGGGGCCGCGGCATGCGGTAATCGGGGATGCCGACAGCGACCGTGCCGCCCGGCTCCGACAGCATGTCGATGA
>JBFIMV010000237.1:0-4626 GCA_041611575.1 Desulfuromonadales bacterium
GCTTGGTTGAGAAGAACGGCAGAAAGACCTTTTCACGATCTTCGGCGGGTATCCCCGGGCCGCTGTCATCCACCAGGATTTCCACGCGGTCGTCCACGTTCGTCACGGTGACGGCCAGCCGTCCCTCACCCTGCATCGCCTGCGCGGCATTGAGGAGGATGTTGATCAGGACCTGCCGCAGCTGGTCGGCATCACCCCTTACGCTCATAAGGGAGTCGGGGAGGTTCACGCTCAGTGCCAGGTCCTTGAAGAGCTTCTGCGGCAACAGGGAGGCCAGCGTCTCGCGTACCAGCCGGCCGAGATTAACCTTGTCGTGGTGGCTTTCCGCCGTGCGGGCGAAGCCGAGCAGGCCGCCGGTGATGCGTTTGCAGCGACGGCACTCGTCGATGATTGCGGCGACGTCGTCGCGCAGCGGGCTCCCCTCATCCAGGTCTTCCAGCAGGAGCTCGGCGTGGCCGAGGATGATGCCGACCGGGTTGTCGATCTCATGGGAGACACCGGCCGCCAGCTGACCGATCGCCGCCAGGCGCTCGCTGCGCAGCAGTTGCTCCTGCATCATCTGCAGATGCTCGTTGGCCTTGCTCAGGTCCTCGTTCTTGCGGGTCAGCTCACTGCGGTTGAGCGCCAGGCTCTCGGCCATGTCGTTGAAGGCTTGCGCCAGAGTCCCGATTTCATCGCGGCTCGGTTCATCGATGCGCGTCTCGAGCTCGCCCCTGGCCAGAGAGCGGGCTCCGTTGGTGAGTCGCTCGATCGGTCGCGCGATCCGTCGTGCCGCCAGCCCGACCATCACCAGGCAGCCCCCCACCACCGCAAGGGCGGTGATCGCAAAGTGACGACGCGTCTCGCGGCGACGGGCATCGATTGAATCGTAGGAGATCAGATAGCGTACCGAGACGACCTGCTGACCGGTTGGCCCGTAAGCCGGCTCGATCAGGTCGAGCAGACGCCTGCCGTCGGGGAGCTTCCGGGTTTGGAGTGTCATGCGTTCTGCGGCGAGGCGCATGGACAGGTCCTCGCTGTCAAACGGCTGCAGATCGATATCCCGGAAGTCTTCGAAAACCGAGGACAGGTACAGGCGCCTGCCGGTTGAAGACACCAGGGAGAACTGCACCAGGTCACGGTTGAGCCCGAGAAAATCGTGCATCCCGGCAATTTCCGCCGGCTCGTCAGGAGGAAAGGAACCGCGGAAGCGCTTGAGGAGTTCGGGTGTGGCCAGGCGGGCGAAAGAGAGCCCCTGGTTGAACAGGTAGTCTTCCCAGGCCTGCGCCTGGTTGCGCTCGAGTACCAGCAGCGCGATGACCAGCAGCAGCGCGACGATGCCGCCGGTGTAAATCTGCAATTTATTGACGAGGCTGGTACGCATGCTGCGGACTCCGGAAAAGTAGCGTCCCCTCTCTTTTAACGCGAATCCGCCGGGGAGGAAAGCTCATTTGACAGTGTGTCCCGCGAAAAATTGTCGCAGGAGGTTGACATGAGCAACGTTCGCACGTATAAATAAGACCGTTTTTGTCTTATTTAATTAAGCCTTGACAATCACTCGCCCGACTATAAAACTTTGAAGACCTTAATTTTCTGAAGGAGGAGCAATGGAAACCAGGGCCTACAACTACGCCATCGTGCGGAGCTTTGTCACCTGGAGCGTGATCTGGGGACTGGTCGCCGTGCTGGTCGGCGTGATCGTCTCGTTCCAGATGATCGACCCCGACCTGAACTTCCCGCCCTACCTCACCTTCGGCCGCCTGCGCCCGATTCACACCAACGCGGGCATCTACGGCTGGGGGGTCGGCGTCATCTTCGCCACCTTCTACTACATCGTGCAGCGGCTCTGCAAGACACCGATCTGGAGCGACAAGCTGGCGACCTTCCAGCTCTGGTTCTTCAATATCACCATCATCGCCTCGGCAGTGACCCTGCTGCTCGGCTACACCACCTCGAAGGAATACCACGAGATGGAATGGCCGATCGACGTCATGATCGTCATCCTCTGGGTCGCCTTCGCCGTCAACATCATCATGACCATTCTGAAGCGCAAGGACGAGCAGATGTACATCTCGCTCTGGTACATGATGGCGTCGATCGTCGGCGTGGCGATCCTCTTCCTGGTCAACTCGGCAGCGGTGCCGGTCTCGCTCTTCAAGTCCTACTCGGCCTACGCCGGCACCAACGACGCCAACGTCCACTGGTGGTTCGCCCACAACGCCGTGGCCATGGCCCTGACGGCGCCGCCGCTGGCCATGTTCTACTATTTCCTGCCGAAGTCGACCGGCGTGCCGATCTACAGCCACCGCCTGTCGATCATCGCCTTCTGGTCGCTGATCTTCATGTACCTCTGGACCGGCGCCCACCACCTGCTCTGGACACCGGTCCCCGACTGGATCCAGACCCTGGCCATGGGCTTCTCGGTGATGCTGATCGCGCCGTCCTGGGGGAGCGTCTTCAACGGCTACCTGTCGATGAACGGCCAGTGGCACCAGATGCGCGAGAACTACCTGGTCAAGTTCCTGATCCTCGGCATCACCTTTTACGGGCTGCAGACCCTGCAGGGGCCGATGCAGGCGATCCGCACCTTCTCGGCTTTCATTCATTACACCGACTGGGTGCCGGCGCACATCCACATGGGAACCATGGGCTGGGTATCGATGATCTCCTTTGCCAGCATCTATTTCCTCGTGCCACGCATCTACGGTCGCGAGGTCTACAGCATCCCCCTGGCCAACCTGCAGTTCTGGCTGGTCCTGGTCGGCCAACTGATCTGGTCGATCTCCCTGTGGATCGCCGGGGTACTGCAGGCCGGCATGTGGAACGCCATGAACCCCGACGGCAGCCTGACCTACACCTTCATGGAGACCATGGTCGAGATGTACCCCTACTGGTGGGCCCGCGCTTTCGGCGGCCTGATCTACATGGCCGGGCTCCTCATCTTCATCTACAATCTCTACATGACGGTCAGGCAGGGCAAACCGACGGCCACGCTGACCGCAGCGGCAGAAGGGAGGGCCTGATCATGTGGGAAAAGAAGCCTGTCCTCCTGCTCGTTCTTGCCACCGGCGCCATTCTGGTCGGCACCATCGTCACCATGGTCCTGCCGTTCGCCTGGGTCAACACCGACGCCGACCGGATCGAAGGGGTCAAGCCCTATACGGCGCTGCAGCAGGAAGGGCGTGACGTCTACATCCGCGAAGGCTGCAACAACTGCCATACCCAGACGGTGCGCCCGCTGGTCTCGGACGTCCTGCGCTACGGCGACTACTCCAAGTCGGGCGAGTTCGTCTACGACCGCCCCTTCCTGTGGGGCTCGAAGCGCACCGGCCCCGACCTGGCGCGTCTCGGCGGCAAATATCCTGACGAGTGGCATTACAAGCACATGGCATCACCGCGTTCGATGGTGCCGAAGACCAACATGCCGGATTACGACTGGCTCGCCGACAACCCGCTGGACCCAAAGATGATCCAGCGCAAGATGGAGACCCTCGGCTTCCCCTTCACGGCAGAGGAGATCAAGGCCCTCGATGGCAAGAACGAGATGGACGCCATCGTCGCCTACATGCAGAAGCTCGGTTCGGACATCCCCTGGCGCGAGGCGACGGAGACCACCATCGTCGGCGAGCTGGTCAACCCTTTCCTGGGCACCGATGCGGCGACCATCGCCAGCTGGGCTTCTCTCTATGCGGAAAATTGTGCTGCCTGTCATGGTGCGCAGATGGAAGGCGATATCGGCCCTCAGCTGGTCGGTGACGACTACGATGACGAAATCCTCTTCGAGATCATCTACACCGGCATCACGGACGGCGGCATGCCGAGTTTTTCGAGCCTCGGCACGGAGAAGGTCTGGAAACTGACCAACTACATCAGAAGCTACAAAGCGGACGGGAAAGAGTAAATCATGGACCTGGCTTCCATCGTCTATTTGGGTGTGACCCTCGGCCTGTTCGTGATCTTTGTCCTGATCGTGATCCGCACCTACAGCAAGAAGCGCAGACATGACGGTGAGATAGCCAAGTACCGCATGCTGGATGACGAGTGATTCCGGATCGTAACGATTGTGCACCCTGACATTTGCCAAAGGATATTCACATGAGCTCTCAGGATTTCCACCACGAAGAACATGCAGACGGCATTGTCGAAGATCGCGAGAAGGCACCGCCAGTCTATTTTACCGTGCTCTTTTACGGACTGCTCATCTGGGGAGTGGCCTTCATGGCCTTCTACCTCCTCTCCGGCTGGAGTTCGGACGCTGAGTTCCAGCAGAAGATGGCGGCCCACAAGGGTGAAGCACCGGCGCAGCAGCAGCCAGCGGTCACGCCTGCAGCGACGGCCCCGGAAACCCCGGCTCCTGCCGCTGCAGTCGCGTCTGAATCGATCGGTGGCGGTGAGGAGCTGTACGCCAAAAACTGCGGCAGCTGCCACGGTGCCGACGGCAAGGGCGCTTTCGGACCGGACCTGTCGGGCGAATACACCTATGGCAAGACAAGACCGGCGGTAATCGAAAGCATTACGTCCGGCCGCCCGAACAACATGCCGGCGTTCGGGCAAAAACTCTCCCCGGCGGAGATTGAAACCCTGACGGACTTTATCCTGAGCCTGTGAGTTGACGGGCGGCTGAGGGGAGACCCTCTGCCGCTCTCC
>JBFIMV010000238.1:0-4616 GCA_041611575.1 Desulfuromonadales bacterium
GACGGCAATGTCGCCGGTGAAGCGGTTTATGGCGCCGCGCCCCCAGTTTCCGGTCAGGTTGCCTGCACCCTCATCACGAAACTCCCGTGTGCCAGAGAACAGCCGCACGGAGGTCGCGAGGACCGGGGCGAAGGCCAGACGACCGGTGTAGACCGTGGTCGTGCCGTCGCCGTTGCTCGCCGTAGTGCCGTCGGGCCGGGTCAGCACGAGCGCGTTGTTGACAACCCGCGTCGCGGTAATGTCGGGGAAATAGATCTTGCGATTTGCCGCGCTGGTGGCGTTGAGCACCGCGCCGGCCTCCCAGACGGTCACGGGCGGCGACAGGGCGGCGGCGGGATTGGTCGGCTCGTAAATCTTGCTCGCCCGCAGGTAGCCGCGCGGGCGCTTTTCGGCCCAGCTGACCTCGGGGGTGCGGAAGCTGCCGCTGTAGAGGAGGTTGCCCATCATGATCGGCGAAGAGCGGGAGATGTCCCGCGGCGTGGCGGTGCTGCCGTTCATGCTGGTCGCCATGATGCGCGGCACGCAGGCATCGTTGTCGCTGACATCGCTGCGCATTTCCGCCTTCCAGACCAGTTGCCTCCCGGAGAGGTTCAGGCCGACGAAATCGAGGCGTGCTTCACGCGTCGTCATCGCCGGGCTGCCCGGCGTCCAGTTGGTGACCAGTGCACCTGGAGTCCGGGTGCCGTCATCGGCAAGGGCGTATTGCCGGACCAGGTCCCAGTTGCGCACCTCGACCCAGTTCAGGCCGTTGTCGACCGAAACGAAGTAATCGATGCGGTTGCCGGCACAGGCCGGGATCACGTCATGCACCACCAGCGAGACGGCCGTGTAGAAGGTGTCGGCCGTTGCGGCAGGATCGAGGTCCTGCGGGGTGACCGGTTTCATCCGCACCGTGCCGCCGTTCTTGCGCTCGATGCGGAAGGTGATGTCGTTGTAGTCCATGTCGCCGCCGCCGTTCAGGTCTTCCCAGCTGAGAATCCACTGGTTGGGGTCGCCGACCGGTGCGGCGACGATCACATGCCGGAACCGCTGGTTGGTGTTGACCGTCATGTTGTAGGTGCCGGCCATGGTCAGGCCGAAGACCGTGCTCAGGCGGGTGATGGCGTTGGCGTCGAGAAAACCCTTGGAGGTCGTGGTGCAGCCGCCGCCGGCGTTGGCCGTGCCAAGCAGGTAAGAGCGGTTGTGGGAAGCCTGGCCGGTCAGGCAGGAGTTGAACACATCCGAATTCCACGCCGTCTTGGTGAAGAAGATGTCGGTGTTGGCAGGTTGGCGGACGGTGCTGACCCGCCAGTCACCGTTGCGGTTCGCCAGCCAGAAGACCAGTTCGGTGCCGCCGCTGAAGTTTCCCAGGCACTTGCGCATGTCCCTGGGTGTCACGACACCGTCCAACCATGGGGAAAAACCCTTGGTTATCAGCGTCGCTTCGGTATTCCCCGCGACATTGTCAAGAATCCCGTCCCCGCCGCCCACGCCGTCCGAGACCTGCTCGAAGATCGGATGCTTGGCGCTGGCCGGCGTCAGGTCCCAGCTGAACCGGCCGCTGCCGTCGAACACTGCCTGGTCGGCCCGCATCCAGCCGAGCGACGAGGTGTAGCCGGCGTCCTCGTAGAAGAAGCTGACGCACACGTCCTGAGTGAAGGGGATAATGATCGACTCCGGGTTGATCGACTGCCGGGCCATATCGAGGAAGAAGCTCCCCTTGAACTTGGTATTCGATGTGTCGAGGCCGACCGCCAGCAGATCATACTTGCTTGCATCGAAGCCGAGAGCCCCTGAATTGTACGGGACATTCGAGGCGCACCCCGGAGCCGGGGCCGCCAAAGTGCTTGGCGTGGGAAGACATAATGAAGTCACGGAGAACAGGAGAAGGACGACCGCAGACTTGGTCAACGCAAAAGTTTTCATTCTCGAACTCCTTGATGGCATCACAGGCTCCCCAGGTTCGAGGTGGCCGTGTTCGTGATCGCACGTGCATCCCGTCCGACGAAACTCTTCCCTGCACCGGCACCGAACTGACCCGAATATCCCGATACCTCGCTATCGGAATTCTGCGCGACGAGGACAACTTCGATGCCGGCCCTGACACCCCCTGGCCCGGTCGCCTGCGACGTGACGACGATTTTCTTATCCATATCAGAAGTCAACTGTTGCGGGTCACTTGCTGGCAATGTAGGGTCAATAGGGTCGTCCGGGTTGTCGGTCATCGTCACCTGGTACTGGAAGTTGCCCAGGGAAGCCTGGATGGTGAGAGGTCGCGGCTGCCCGGCAAGGGCAGGACACTCGGCGAGATCCTGAAGGACGAAATTCCAGTTGACGTCACCGCCGGCGGCGATATTGGACTGGTTGCAGACATTGAGCAGCCCCTGGAGGACGGCCCGCGCATGGGCAACCCCGGCTTCGGCGGTATAAATGGCCTGCTGGTAGTCGCGCTCGTTGGCCGCGAGGCGCACTTCGATCGAGGAGGTGGTCATCGCCAGGAACCCCAGCATGGTCAGAAACAGGATCGAGAGCAGCACCAGGGGGAGGGCCGCGCCGCGCTGTGAGCGATGGTGTGTTGTGTTTGTCATGAACATGCTATTCCGCCTTTACCGACTGGAATACCACCTGCTTCATCCCGGACTTCCATGGCCAGATGACGATCACTGCGATGCGCTTGGCGCCGTTGACCGGCGCGTTGTTGGCGACGTTCCAGAGCACCTGGTAACGACCGCTGGTCTCCGAAAAATCGGCCCTCAGCGGATCGCCCAGCGGGCTGGTTGCCGGATGGTTGTCGGCGAGACCGGCGACTCCATCGGCGGTAACGTCCAGCAGGGAAGCATCGTCGTACGCCAGGCTCATGAGCAGGTCCATCTTCGAACGGCCGAGGTTGGTCGCACCGTCGATGGCCTCCGAATGGCTGTTGGTCTGAAAAGAGCCGCTCGTCATGGTCAGGACCGCCAGCGCACCGATGGAGAAGATGAGGATGGCGACCATCAATTCGATAAGAGACATGCCGGCATTGCCCGAGAACACCGCCAGGCCACGTATTTTCAGGAACCGGCTACTTAACATCGTCCTCATCTCAATACACCCTGACGGCGCCACCGAGCGTGACGAGGATCTGGCGGGTCTGCCCGCGGGCGTTGTAAAGATAAATGGACCCGGACTTGTCGCTCATCCCCCGGCGATTGAATACAAGCTTGTTGTCGCCGAAGGTTACGCCATCCCCACCGAAAGCGTTGTTGTAGCGGATACCACCGTATTGACGCATGGCACGCAACCCCGGAGCCTCTTCCGAGACTTCCATCCGGTAGATAATTTTTTCACCCGCATCAGGTTCGTCGTTGGTATTGTCTTCGAGCCAGATGACCGGGGCGTACATAATGCCATCGATGGTATGAAAAAATTTGACGCCACAGCGCTGACTGGTGCGAATAGCCTCCAGTCGCGCCTTCTGTATCTGGACGTTGATATCCTGCGCCGCCGACTTCAGTCGCAGGCTGGGGATATAGAATGCCATCGAGACAACGGCTACGGAGGAAAGGATGGCGATCATCGCCATGACAATGATGACTTCGAGCAGGGTGAACCCGGCTTTGCGATTGACACGTCTGTCAGGCACGCTCGTCACCCCCCGGTGAGCTCAGAAGCAATGGATGGGCCAATGGGAAAGGAACAACTGAGTGTAGCCTGTAACTGGTAATAAATCAATAACTTGTGGAATGCTCAAGCCTGCAGGCGCTCCGCCACGCGCAGCCGCGGCGCTTCGGGCCGGTTGGCAACGGTGAGGAAGAGGACCATCCATGAGCTGCGCGGGAGCGCACCAAGCAGAGCATCAACAGCCTCCGCTTCGGCCTCGCCACCGGAATGACCCGGGTAGACGGTCACCACCAGACGCCCGCCGGGGGCGAGCAGGTCGAGCGCCTTCTCCAGGGCGGCAATGGTCGTTTCCGGCCTGGTCACCAGCGCCGGGTCGCCGCCGGGGAGATAGCCGAGGTTGGCCATGACGGCCCGCGCCGAACGGTCGAGGAGCCCGGCCAGCGCGGAATGGCAGGCCTGCACGAGGTAGACGCCCGGACGGTGTGGCAGGACCTTGTCGGCCGGCCACCGCAGCGCGTGGCACCCTTCGCCTTTAAGCAGCAACTCGGTCTGGGCGAGGGCCGTGTCCTGCAGGTCGACAGCGAGCACCTGACCTTCCCCGCCGACGGCGTTTGCCAGCGCGAGAGTATCGCGCCCCTTGCCCGCGGTCAGGTCGACGGCCAGGTCTCCCGGACGCAAGACCTCGCAGGCGAGCTGCTGGCTCCAGGGGACGATGCGGGTCAGGGACATGGCAAGGCCGAAACGCGAGGCGCGAGGCGCGAGGCGCGAAAAAACGAAACAATGAAAACCCTGAGGATGATACTTACAGGGGCACGAGTGGGTGGATAGTGACTGTTCACGCCTCTCACTTCAACCCTCGCACCTCGCACCTCACACCTCACACCTCGCGCCTCACGCCTCTCACTTCGCGCCTCTCACTTCGCGCCTCTCACTTCGCGCCTCGCGCCTCCTCCAGCACCTTGAGCTTGCGCGCGAGGGCGTCGTTGTCATCGAGACGCAAAAGGGTCGAGAGCTGGCGGGCGATGGCGTCCTCGAAC
>JBFIMV010000239.1:0-4591 GCA_041611575.1 Desulfuromonadales bacterium
CCTTCGATGAAGTCGGCGTCGGGGACCATGCGGATCGCTTCGGCGGGACATACTTCAGCGCAGATGCCGCAGCCCTTGCAGTATTCGAGATCGATGGTCGGCTCGATGTCCTTGCTGACGACGCTGTCCGGGCAGTACAGCCAGCAGAGGTGGCAGGCGTGCTTGCCGGTCTTGGCCGGGATACAGCGGCCCATGTCGATGACCGGGCGCTCGACGCGCCAGGAGCCGGTGCGACCGGCATCGCCCGGGCCGGAAGTGCTGGCCGAGGTGAGGATCTTGAAACGTGGATCAGGCATAGCGCAATTCTCCTGCGGGATTGTCACTGAGTTCGGTTGCGGCGTAGACCAGGCGGGCGGCCAGGGCGTTGGCTTCCGGGCGCCGGCCGACGAATTCGTCGGCGATGGCCTCGGCCAGCAGGTCGATGTCGACCAGGCCGCTGGCGCGGCCAAGCGCACCGATGATGCCGGTGTTGACGATCCCCTTGGCCAGGCCGGCCTCGATGCCGAGGGCCGTGGCGTTGGCCACCGCGGTGCGGAAGCCGGGGAAGAGGTGGTCCGTCACCGGACGCGGTGAATTGATGACGATCCAGCCGCCGGGCTTGAGGCCGGCGGTGACGTCGACCTCGTGCAGGATCATGTAGTCGAGGACGACGACCATGTCCGGAGCGGCGATCGGTGACAGGTCGTAGATCTTTTCGCGGGAGATTTTCAGGGAGGTGGTCACCGGCGCGCCACGCCGTTCCGTGCCGAAGGTCGGTGCCATCACCGCGCCGCCGTAGCCGGAACGAAAGGCGGCTTCGCCGACGATCTTGGCTGCCGTGATGGCCCCCTGGCCGCCACGGCCGTGCCAGCGTATCTGGATGATCCGGTCGTCTTTCCTCTGTTGCATCTTCTGTCTCCAACTGCAGAATGAACGACCGCGACGGCCGTCCCTGCCGGTTATCAGTGCAATCAACTGATTTAGTGTGATTCGGGGCTGTTTATCCGGTGACTGTCATCCGCTCGATCTGGTCGATGCCCCTGCATGGTGGGAGTCATGACGTGTTAGAAAGTCCAACGCAAGCAATTACCGTGCGACAAGATAGCTTTTCCTGGGCCTTAATTCAACTGAAAAAGTGCTGTGATTCAGGCGGTTATCCCAAGGAGGCCAAGCTTTTCATCCGGTGACCGAAACGATTTCGCTGAAGGTGGTGAAGCCCTCGAGCATCTTGCGCACCGCAACGTCGCGCAACGGCACCATGCCGTCCTGCCTGGCTGCGGCGTAAACGTCGGGCATGTTCGTCTGGGCACTGATCGTTGCCTTGAGGCGGTCGGTGAACTCGAGGACCTCGAAGATGCCGGTGCGCCCCCGGTAGCCGGTGCCGCGGCAGGCGTCGCAGCCGGTCCCTTCCCAGACCGGATAGTGCTTGTGTTCCAGTCGCAGGTAGTCCATCTCTTCCGCGGACAGCAGACGCTCGAATTTGCACTCCTTGCAGATCGTCCGCACCAGGCGCTGGGCGATGATGCCGTTGATCGTCGAGTTGATGAGGAACGCCGGGATGCCCAGGTCGAGCAGGCGGGTGATCGCCGAGGGCGCATCGTTGGTGTGCAGGGTGGAGAGGACCAGGTGGCCGGTGAGGGCGGCCTGCACGGCGTTTTCCGCAGTGTCGTGGTCGCGGATCTCGCCGATCATGAGGATGTCCGGGTCCTGGCGCAGGATGTTGCGCAGCACGCTGCCGAAGGTGACGCCGATCAGCGGCTGGACGCCGACCTGGTTGAATTCTTCCATGACCATCTCGATGGGGTCCTCCACCGAGACGATGTTGACTTCCGGCGAGGCGAGGGTGCGCAACGACGAGTAGAGGGTCGTCGTCTTGCCGCTGCCGGTGGGACCGGTCACCAGGATGATGCCGTTGGGTTTCTGCAGAAACCTCTCGTATAACTTGAACTCTCTTTCGTAAAATCCTATTCTGTCGAGCTTCTGCATCAAGACATCCGGATCGAATATGCGGATCACGATCTTTTCGCCGAACGCGACCGGCAGGGTCGAAACGCGCAACTCGATGTCCTTGCCGAGATGCTGTGTCTTGATGCGCCCGTCCTGGGGGCGGCGTTTCTCGGCGACATCGAGCCTGGCCAGCAGCTTGAGCCGCGAGATGATCGCCGGGTGGAGGTTCTTCGGCACCTTGTGGATGTTGTGCAGGAGGCCGTCGACGCGGAAGCGGATATGCGACTTGTCGCGCTTCGGCTCGATGTGAATGTCGCTGGCACGCTGGTCGAACGCATATTTGAGCAGGAACTCGACCGCCGAGATGATGTGCTGGTCGCTGCTCTCGATTTCATGGCGGCCGCGCATCTGGAAGAGCTGTTCCAGGTTGGAGAGTTCGTGGCTGAGCCCCATTTCACTCTGCGCCGCGCGAACGGACGCCTGGAAGCCGAAGAATTCCTCGAGGAGCTTGAGGATGTCGCTGCGCGAGGCGAGGATGCGCTTGATCTGGATGCCGAGGGCGTGCTGCAGGTCGAGTATCGGCCGGATGTTGAACGGGTCGGCGACGGCCATGGTGACGATGCCGTCGGTGTCGTCGATCGGCACGACGAGGTTCTTCAGGGCGAAGGCCCGGGGGATCTGGTCGGTTACGGTTTCAAGTTCCAGCTTGAGAGGGTCGATCTTGAGGTACTCGATTTTGGTCGCCTGGGCAATCAGCTGGGTGATGGCGTCCTCGGTCAGGTACTTGCCGGTGGCCGGGGATTCAAGGTTGAAAGCGCAGATCACCTGGGCCGGGGACGCCAGCTCGGCGAGATAAATGTCCTTCTGCCCCTGGCCGGCATGCTTGACATGACTGTTCAGCCGGGCCGCCTGCGCCTCGCCGCGCTTGAGGATCAGCGCGTACTGTTCGTCATTGATCAGGCTGCGTTGCAGCAGCAGCTTTGCGACCTCGTTGACGGTGAGAGGCGGGCGATGGGCCGGATTGTTCTGCGGGTCCTTGTCGGCGTTGCTCCGGGTCGATTTCTGACCCTTGTCCCCTGTCGTAGGCATCCTGGTTCTCTCTCTGGTGTTGAAATTGTCTGGCGGCCGGAAACGCTCATGTGTCGTGCCGGAAACATGGCGCTCAACAGATTACCACAGACGAAATGCAATGGGCAGTGGGTTTTGCCTTTGTTCAGAACGGCCCGGGCCAGCCGACAATGATTGCACGGGATATGCGGCCGCCGACGGAACCTTCTGTTTTGACTTGCAGGATGAGCCGGTTCACGTTATCTATCCTGCAGTCCTGTTGGCCCGGCACGGAGGATCCATGATGACAGCAGAAGAACAACTGCTCGCGATGTACCGCGAACGGATCGGTCAGGAGATTCATGTCGGCCCCTGGCTGACGATCGATCAGCAACGAATCGATGATTTCGCCCGGGTGACCGGTGACGTGCAATGGATTCATACCGATCCGCAAAGGGCGGCGATCGATTCGCCGTATGGCGGGACGATTGCCCACGGTTACCTGACCCTGTCGCTCCTGCCGTACCTGACCGAGAGCAACCACCCGGACTTTTTCAAGGACAACTACCCCGGGATGCGCCTGCGGGTGAACTATGGCCTCAACCGGGCGCGCTTCCCGGCGGCGGTCGTGTGTGGCGCGACCATTCGTGCGCGGACGAAAGTCCTGGGCAGCGAAGCGGTCCGCGACGGCGTGGAGATCGTTTATGAAATGACCGTCGAGATCCGGGGGAGCGACAAGCCGGCCTGCGTCGTCGAGCAGGTCGTGCGGCTCTATGCCTGAGCAGGCGGCGGGCCGGACAGAAGAAAATTTTCGCCCTATAGCGACAATCGGGTAAACTGTCGAAGTGTTGGGCGGCTCACATCCGCCCATGCACGTATTTCGTCAATTTCTTGTAAGGAGCACGGAGATGAAACAGGACCTGGGAAAATTTACTCTCGAAGCAGACAAGGCCGTGCTGGTGGTGATCGACGTCCAGGAGCGCCTGGTCCCGGCCATGCCTTCCAAGGTCTACCGTCGCCTGCTGGAGACGGTCGACATGCTTGTCAAGGCCGCCGGGCTGCTCGATATTCCGGTCGTGGCGACCGAGCAGTACCCGAAGGGGATCGGGCACACCGTTCCGGAACTGGCCGAGGCCTGCAAGACGACCGTGGTCGAAAAGGTCAGCTTCGGCTGCTGTGGCGAGCCGGCTTTCCTCGATGTGATGAAAAAGACCGGGCGCAGCCAGGTGATCGTCACCGGCATGGAGGCCCACGTCTGTGTCTACCAGACCGTGCTCGGCCTGCTCGCCGAGGGATACAATGTCCACTTGACCCGCGACGCCATCTGCTCGCGCAACAAGACCGACTTCCTGGCCGGGGTTGAAAACGCCGTAAGCGCCGGGGCCGTGGCGACCACCGCGGAAACCGTGCTTTTCCAGCTGATGCAGGTGTCGACGCACGCGCAGTTCCGCGCCATCTCCAAGCTCGTCAAGGAGCGGGGTTGAAAGTGCCGGGGTCGCGTTGTGCTCTGACCCCTGCAGGAACAGAAAGACCTCAGGTGCGTCCGCACGACGTGTTCGTGTAATTCAAGGAGTTTTTTTTTATGGCCCGCAAAGTTTTCGTCGCCGCGACCGGGCAG
>JBFIMV010000240.1:0-4572 GCA_041611575.1 Desulfuromonadales bacterium
TCTGGGTCCAGTCCGATGTCCCCGAAGTCCAGGAGCTGGCCTGGCTCTTGTCAAACTTCACCCCCATGGGTCTGCTGGAACGCTGCCACAGCTACAAGGACAAGGTCGCCAAAGGGATCGCCGCCAATCACGGGCTGTTCGCCTACCCGGTGCTGATGACGGCCGACATCCTTTTGTTCCAGAGCAACAAGGTGCCGGTCGGCAAGGACCAGAAGCAGCACGTCGAGGTGGCCCGCGATATTGCCATCAAGTTCAACAATGAGTACGGTGAAATCTTTATCCTGCCGGAACCGGAGATTGACGAGGACGTCGCCACCGTCCCCGGCCTCGACGGCCAGAAGATGAGCAAGAGCTACGGCAACACCATTGACCTGTTCGCCGACGACAAGGCGCTGCGCAAGCAGGTGATGCGCATCGTCACCGACCCGACCCCGGTGGAAGACCCGAAGAATCCGGACGCCTGCAACGTCTACAAGATCTTCCGGCTGTTTTTGAGCAAAGAGGAAAATGCGGCGCTTCGACAGCGTTACCTGGCCGGTGGCCTGGCCTATGGCGAGGTCAAGCAGGAGCTGTTCGAAACGGTGCGCGACTTCTTCGCCCCCCAGGCGGAATACCGCCGGGAGCTGCTGGCCAACCCGGACGGTATCCGTGAGATTCTTGCCAAAGGTGCGGAAAAGGCCCGCTGGGCAGCGAGTAAAACCTTGCGCAAGGTGCGCAAGAAGACGGGCCTGGCCTACTGAGAGAGAACGGCTCAGGCAGGTATCCCTCCGTCACTCGTTGTTTCCTCAGAGAGGGCCCAAATTCCCTCCAAGAATAATGTCTGCCATCATTGGAGCCGAGATCGGCCTGGCGCAGGCAAAGCGTATCATCAAACTGCATGGCGGCCGCATCTGGGTGGAGTCGGCCGGTGAAGGGCAAGGGTCGATCTTCTGGTTCACCCTGCCGCGGGAGGATACAGACTAAGCTTCTGGAACGAACCTGCCCCCAGGCCAGGTTAACGGTGCTTCTCCAACACGACCCTGCAGCCGTCCTCTCCGCACGGCAGTCTGTTGGCCAGGGCTATTCCCAAGGATAGCTCAGGTTGCGCAAGGCCATGGCTGCCTTCACCCGCTCCAGCGCCAACCGCTCGGCAGCGACCCGCGGGAGCAGCTTGTCTGTCTGTGCCTTCTTCAGAATCCTGCCGGTGTTTTCCTGGATTTTCTGCTTGATGACATCAAAGGCTTCCGGAGCGCTCTTCTTTCGATAGTCCATGGCCGCCATGATCAGGCCGCCGGCATTGGCGATGAAGTCCGGCACCGCCAGCACACCTCTTCGTGCCAGAAGTTCTTCCGCTTCAAGGGTTACTGGGATATTCGCCCCCTGCAGGATGATCTTCGCCTTGACCTGCTCAAGGTTGCCCCGATGGATGACATCGGGCGTCGCCGCCGGCACAAGGATGTCGCAATTCAGCCCGAAAACCGCTTCTCCGGGGAGAGTTGAACCGCGGGAAGACTCCACGACCGAGCCTTTCCCCAGCTTGGTGCGGATCAACTCCTCGACATCAAACCCATCTTCATGCACCAGGGTGCCCCGACTGTCGCTCGCGGCAACCACGACGGCCCCTTTTTCAGCCAGAAACCGCGCCGCAGCCCGGCCGACATTGCCGAACCCCTGGATGGCCACGGTGGCACCCTGCAACTGCAGGCCGGCGTAACCGCAGGCAACCTCGGCGCACTCGGCAAGGCCGTATCCGGTCGCTCCGAGCTTGTCAAGCGGCAGGCCGCCAACCTCCTCCGGCAATCCCAGCACCCGGCCGATCTCCTCCCTGACCCAGACCATCATCCTCTCGTCCGAGCCCATGTCGGGAGCCGGGATATACTCCTCGATGCCGCCAATCATGCGCGCAAACGCCCGGAACAGCTGTTCGATATTCTCCTGCTTCGGATCGGCGGCAATCCCCGCCTTGCCGCCGCCATGGTCGAGTCCGGCGATGGAACTTTTCAGGGTCATGGTCCGCGCCAGGCGGGAGACCTCCAGGGGAGTTACGCCGGGGGAAATGCGCACACCGCCGACCGCAGGACCAAGGGCGATATTGTCAACCACGACAAAACCGTGCAGCCCGATCTGCGGGTCATGGACCTGAAGGATCTTGGCCGGTCCCACTTCATCAAATTCAATCGTCTTCATATTGAAAATTTATCAGGAAAACCCCAGATGTAAATTAAACGGAGACAAGTGCCGGCCAAAGACAGCCGCCAACACCTCGCCGTCAAGGCATTTGGGAATGAAAACTCTTCACTATTCCCTGATCCCGGCACCGGCCGAAAGACTTGACGGCGCCCGGCGTTCCAGCAGGTCGTTGGGTTTGACAGCCGGTTTCGCTCAGCTAGAGTTTTAATATGCCAAGGAAAACGATAGCCCATTTTGAGATCGAACGCCTGGGTATCCTCGATGCCCTGGGCGAGGTCGATGCCGAATTGCTCCCTCCGCTGAATGACACCCAGTTGCTGCGTCTTTATGAACTGTTGCAGCTGACCCGCCTGGTCGATGAACGCGCCCTGAACTTGCAACGCGAAGGACGTCTCGGCACCTACCCCTCGTCCCTGGGGCAGGAAGCCGCCCAGGTCGGCAGCGGTTTTGCCCTGACGGCCCGGGATTGGGTTTTTCCGTCTTTCCGCGAGATTGGCGTCTTTCTCTGCCTCGGTTATCCGATCTCATCCTACTACCGCTACTGGATGGGAGATGAACGCGGCATGCTTGCTCCGCCGGGCATGAACATATTCCCCATCAATATTGCGGTTGGCACCCATCTGCTCCACGCAGCCGGGGTCGCCATGGGGGCCCGGTATCGCAGGGAACCCCTGGTCGCAGTCGTCTACCTGGGCGACGGCGGAACCTCGAAGGGGGATTTCCACGAAGCCCTGAACATGGCCGGCATTTACCGGCTGCCGATGGTCGCCATCTGCCAGAACAACCACTGGGCTATCTCTGTCCCGCGCAGCAGGCAGACCGTGGCAGAGACCCTGGCGCAAAAGGCGATCGCCTTCGGCATCAGGGGTGTCCAGGTCGACGGCAACGATGTGCTGGCCGTCTACCAGGCCACCCATGAAGCGCTGGAGCGCGCCCGCAACGGCGATGGGCCGACTTTTATCGAGTGTTTAACCTATCGCATGGCCGATCACACCACCGCCGATGATGCCCGCCGATATCGCGACGAGGCAGAACTGGAACCCTGGAGGCAAAGAGATCCCCTGCTGCGCATGCGCCGCTTTCTCGAAAAAAAGGGACTGTGGAACAAGTCCGGCCAGGTTCGGCAGGAAGAAGCCCTGAATCAACAGCTCGACCTGGCCGTTGCTGACGCGGAAGCGATGGAGCCGCCGGAGGTGGAAGAGATGTTCCGCAACACCTGTCATCAGCTGAATACCCGCCAACTGGAGCAGCTGGAGGAGTGTCGCGATGGCAAACCTTAACCTGGTGCAGGCGATCAATCAGGGCCTGCGGCAGGCCTTGGCCGATGATGACCGGGTCTTGGTGTTCGGCGAGGATGTCGCAGCCGACGGCGGGGTCTTCCGGGCGACGGAAGGTCTCCATGCAGAGTTCGGTGAAGAACGGGTCTTCGACACGCCACTGGCTGAGTCGGGGATCGTTGGGCTTGCGGTCGGGTTGGCGGCTTACGGCCTGCGGCCGGTGGCGGAGATCCAGTTCCTCGGATTTTGTTATGCCGCCATTGACCAGATCTTCACCCATGCCGCCCGGATTCGGGCACGCTCGCGCAGCCGGTACAGCTGCCCGCTGGTGATCCGCACACCCTATGGTGGCGGCGTCAAGGCGCCGGAACTGCACGAGGAGAGCAGCGAAGCGCTCTTTTGCCACATGCCGGGACTCAAGGTGGTGGTCCCCTCCACACCGATTAATGCCAAGGGGTTGCTGCTGGCCGCCATCCAGGACCCCGATCCGGTGATCTACCTGGAGCCGACGCGCCTCTACCGGTTGCTCAAGGAGGAGGTGCCCGAAGAACCCTACATTACGCCCTTGGGGAAGGCGCGCATTGCCCGGACCGGCGACCAGTTGACGATTCTTGCCTGGGGCAGCATGACCGAGCGCGTCTGCAAGGTGGCCGCAAGCTACCCGGCGGAGGTGGTCGACCTGCAGACCTTGAGTCCTTTCGACCGGGAGACCGTACTCGCATCCGTGCGCAAAACCGGCCGGGTGCTGATCGTCCACGAAGCGGCCAAGACCGGCGGTTTCGGCGCCGAACTGGCAGCCACCATCGCCGAAGAGGCGATCATGGCGCTTAAGGCGCCGATCATGCGGGTGACCGGTTACGACGTGGTCCTGCCCTTGCCGCTGCTGGAAGACTTCAACCTGCCGTCGGAAAAGCGGATCAAAACGGCCATCGAGGAACTGCTGAGGTATTGAGATGAGTTTCGAGTTCAGATTGCCGGACCTGGGAGAAGGCACTACCGAGGCGGAGATCATCTGCTGGTTGGTCAAAGAAGGGGATAGGGTTGAGGAACATCAGCTGGTCGTGGAAGTCGAAACCGACAAAGCGGTGGTTGAGCTGCCGACACCCCGCGCCGGCAAGGTCCTCAA
>JBFIMV010000241.1:0-4570 GCA_041611575.1 Desulfuromonadales bacterium
AACAGGACGACGAGGGGCTGACGGTTTCGTCCGTGCCGGAGAGCTTTGAGATCGAGACCCTGGTCGAAATCAACCCCGAAGCCAGCACCGCCCTCGAAGGCCTGTATCGGGCCAGCGGCATCTACTGCACCCAGTGCGAGCCCGAGGGGTTTCGCAAGATTACCTACTATCCGGACCGGCCGGACGTTATGGCACGCTTTACCGTAACCGTGGCGGGCTCCCTCGCCGATTGCCCGGTCCTGCTCTCCAACGGCAACCTGGTCGCTTCCGGCCTCCTCGAAGGCGGCCGGCATTATGCGACCTTCGAAGACCCCTTCCCCAAGCCGAGCTACCTGTTTGCCCTGGTGGCAGGGAAGCTGACGGCCATAGAAGACCGTTTCGTCACCCGCTCCGGCCGCGAGGTCGGGTTGCAGATCTACGTCGAGGAACGCAACCGCGACCGGTGCGAGCATGCCATGCGCTCTCTGCAGAACGCCATGCGCTGGGATGAAGAGGTCTTCGGCCTGGAATATGATCTCGATGAATACAAGATCGTCGCAGTTGACGATTTCAACATGGGGGCGATGGAGAACAAGGGGCTGAACGTCTTCAACTCCAAGTACGTACTGGCGAAGCCGGAAACAGCGACCGATGCGGATTACCAGGGGGTCGAAGGGGTGATCGCCCACGAATATTTCCATAACTGGACGGGGAACCGGGTGACCTGCCGCGACTGGTTCCAGCTCAGCCTGAAGGAAGGGCTGACCGTCTTCCGCGACCAGGAGTTTTCGTCAGACATGGGCTCGCGGGCGGTCAAGCGCATCAGCGACGTGCGTTTGCTGCGCAACGTGCAGTTTCCCGAAGATGACGGGCCGATGGCCCATCCGGTGCGCCCTGCGTCGTACGTCGAAATCAATAATTTTTATACTTCGACGGTTTACAACAAGGGCGCCGAGGTGATCCGCATGTACCAGACGCTGCTCGGCGTCGAGGGCTTCCAAAAAGGGATGGAGCTATACTTCGAGCGGCATGACGGTCAGGCGGTGACCACCGACGATTTCCTGGCCGCCATGGCCGATGCCAACGAGGTCGACCTTGACCACTTCCGGCTGTGGTACAACCAGGCCGGCACGCCCCTGCTGGAAATCGAGGGCGTCCATGATGAAGACGCCCGCACGTTTTGCCTGCGCGTGCGGCAAAGCTGCCCGCCGACACCGGAACGAAGCGATAAGCAACCGTTTCTGATCCCGCTGCATATCGGCCTGCTCGGCCCGGACGGATCTGACCTGCCCTTGCAGATGGCAGGAGAGGCCGCCGCGTCCGGCACCAGCAGGGTCCTGGCGGTGACCGCCGCGGAGCAAGCCTTCACTTTCATCAACCATTCTGCGGCCCCGGTGCCTTCGCTGCTGCGCGGCTTCTCGGCTCCCGTCAAGGTGGCATATCCCTACAGCGAGGAAGAGCTGGCCTTCCTGCTCGCCCACGACAACGACCCGTTCAACCGTTGGGAGGCCGGGCAACGCCTTGCAAGCGGCGTGCTGCTGAAGATGACGGCGGCATGCCAGGATGGCCGGCAACCAGAAATCGACGCAGGATTTGTCGCCGCTTTTCGCACGGCACTCACCGACCGGTCGGCCGATCCGGCCTTGCTGGCGCTGGCGCTGACGCTGCCGAGCGAGACGGAGCTGGCCGAGGCGATGACGGTCGCCGACCCGCTTGCCGTCAACGCAGCGCGGCAATCCCTGCGCCGCAGCCTGGCCGACGGCCTCGTCGCGGAATTCGACCTGGTGATGGATTCGATGCGCGATACAGGCCTTTACCAACCGACCGCGGAGGCGATCGGTCGTCGCAGCCTGAAGAACCTCTGCCTCGCCTATCTCGCGCTGCGCGAGACCCCCGAGGTCGCGGCGCTGTGCTTCGAGCAGTACAGTTCGGCTGACAACATGACCGATCGCATGGCGGCGCTGACCTGCCTCGCCTATGGCGACCTGCCTCAGCGTGAAGAAGCCCTGTCAGCCTTCTATCATCGCTTTCAGGACGATCCGCTGGTGGTCGACAAGTGGTTCTCATTGCAGGCCACCAGCTTTCGGGCGGACACCTTCGAACGGGTCAAGGAGCTGATGGAGCACCCGGCTTTCACCATGAAGAACCCGAACCGGGTGCGGGCCCTGATCGGCGCCTTTGCCCACGGCAACCCGTCGCGTTTCCATGCCCCCGATGGGAGCGGCTACTCTTTTCTTGCCGACCGGGTGATCGAACTCGATACCCTCAACCCCCAGGTCGCCGCTCGTCTGGTCAGTGCGCTGAGCCGCTGGCGACGCTATGACGAGAAACGCCAGTCGCAGATGCGTTCGCAGCTCGAACGGATTTCCCGGCTGGTCAAGTCGCGCGACGTGGGTGAGATCGTGGCCAAGAGCCTGGCGTAACTTAGTCAGTGCTGAGCGATGAGCGATGAGCGATGAGTGATGAGTGATGAGTGATGAGTGATGAGTGATGAGTGATGAGTGCTGAGTGCTGAGTGCTGAGTGCTGAGTGCTGAGTGCTGAGTGGTGAGCGATGGGCGAAGAGTTGATAAAGCGTCATGAGGTGATGATCGTGGGCTGTGGCGACATCGGCGTGCGGGTCGCGCGGCTGGTGAAAGCCGGTGGCGGCCGGGTGTCGGCGATGACCCGTTCCCAAGCCTGGTCGGTTCACCTCGAACAGGCCGAGCGCCTGGCAACCGTGTCGGGAAACCTGGATGATCCTGAATCCCTTGGAGGGCTGGACCTGACTGGTCAACTGGTTTTCTATTTCGCCCCGCCCCCCGGTGGCGGAATCCATGACACGCGCATGCGCAACTTCTGCGCCGCGTTCGGCCCTGGGCGGTTACCGGACAGGGTGGTCTACATCAGCACCAGCGGTGTCTATGGCGACTGCGGCGGCGACTGGGTGACCGAAGAGACGCCGATCAACCCGCAGACCAGTCGGGCGATGCGCCGCGCCGATGCCGAGGCGACCCTGAAGGCATGGGGCACGGCACAGGGCGTCGACGTGGTGATCCTGCGGGTCACAGGCATCTACGGCCCCGGCCGACTTCCCTTGGCCAGGCTCAAAGAGGGGCACCCGGTACTGCGAGAAGAGGAGGCCCCGCCGACCAACCGCATCCATGCCGACGACCTGGCTGCTGTCTGCGTCGCGGCTGCCGAACGCGGCGGGAACGGCGAGGTTTACAATGTCAGCGACGGATATCCCGGCACCATGACCCAGTACTTCAATGCCCTCGCCGACCTGCTCGGCCATCCGCGCCCGCCGCAGGTGAGCATGGAGGAGGCGAAGCGTGTCATGAACCCGATGATGCTTTCCTACCTGCAGGAGACCCGCCGGATGGGCAATCGCAAGATGCTCGAGGAACTCGGTGTCGCCCTGCAATACCCGGATCTCGACTCCGGCCTGAAGAACATTGCCGCCCAGCTCGATGCACCGGACATGGGGTACCTCGGCTCGGTGGGACATTAACACTTGAATCGCGAGGTGCGAGATGCGAGGCGCGATAAAACCAAATCATTGAAGCATGTGGATAACGTGTTTTGAACCAGGGAGGACGCTTTGACCAAAATCGCAATCATCGGTGCCGGCATCTCCGGCCTGTCGACCGCCCACGCCATCGAGCGCCTGGCGACTGAAGCCGGGCTTGCCGTCGCGGTGACGGTCTAAGAGCGCGAGGCGCGCACCGGCGGGAAGATCTGGAGCATCAAGGAAGAGGGTTACCTCTGCGAATGGGGGCCGAACGGCTTTCTCGACAGCAAGCCGATGACCCTCGAGCTGTGCGACCGTCTCGGGATTCGCAACCGGCTCGAACGCTCCAACGACAACGCCCGCAAAAGGTTCATCTACAGTGGCGGCATTCTCAACCGTCTGCCTGAGAACGGCCCGATGTTCCTCAAGTCCAAGCTGATCAGCTGGCCCGGCAAGCTGCGTCTGGCGCGGGAGATGATCATTCCCCGGCGCAACGACGGTGTCGACGAGACCCTGGCCGACTTCGCCCGCCGCCGCCTCGGCGCCGAGGCCCTCGACAAGCTGATCGGCCCGATGGTCTCCGGCATTTTCGCCGGCGACCCCGAGACCATGAGCCTGAAGAGCTGCTTCCCGCGCATCCACGAACTCGAACAGGAATACGGTGGTTTGATCCGGGCGATGCTCCTGCTGGCAAAACAGAAGAAAGCGGAGCGCAAGGCCGGCAAGCAGGTGGCGAGCGCGGCGGGCCCGGGCGGGGTCCTCACGTCCTTTGTCGGCGGCATCCAGGAACTCACCGACGCGACGGTGCAGAAGCTGCTCGGCGAAGTCCGCACATCCTGCGCGGTCAAGGAACTCAAGCCGGTTGACGGCGGCTGGGAGCTGCTGCTGGCAGACGGCAGCCGCGTCGATGCGGAGCTCGTGGTCTCGGCGGCCCCTGCCCATGTCCTCATGGAGCTGACAGGAAACTTCGACGACGCACTCGCGAAGCTTCTCGCCGGCATCCCCTATGCGCCGATGAATGTCATCTGCTTCGGTTACGAGCAGGCCAAGATCGCCCGCGATCTCGACGGTTTCGGTTACCTGATCCCCAGGAAGGAGG
>JBFIMV010000242.1:0-4569 GCA_041611575.1 Desulfuromonadales bacterium
GGGTAGGCGATGGCGAACTCCAGCTCGGCGTCGATGTGCATGCCGACTTTTTCCGGAACGCCGGGCTTGTCCGGCGAGGCACAACCCGGGAGGCTGCTTGTGCAGGTGATCAACAGCAAGAGTTGCAGAGTGAAGCTTTTCCGCAGGAAGTGGAACATGGTGGCACCGTCGATCAGGATTGATTCAAGTATACACGGGAAGCGGAAAACGCGTGAGGCGCGAGGCGCGAGGTGCGAGGTGCGAGGTGCGAGGCGTGATTTTGTCCGTTCGCAGTTCCCGCTTCGAACTTCGTATCTCGTCCCGGGTCACTCCCAGTAGATGCAGGCCGCCGGGCAACTGTCCATGGCCGTCTCGATCTTCGCTTCCGCGGCGCCGGTCGGGTTGTGGACCATGGCCTTCTCGTGGGCATGGCCGGCGTGATCGTGATGGTCGTCCTGCATGCGGAAGACTTCCGGGCAGACCTGGGTGCAGACTTCGCAGCCGATGCAGCAGTCGGGGTCGATGGCGGGGGTGCGTGGCATGGCGTGGCTCCTGGTGTCATGACTTTTCGCCATCTTAGCAATCGACCGGCATTTTGACCAGTCGTTCCTTTATGTTTGCCTGAATTCGGGGTGATACGTATACTTGTGCAAATTTTGCAGACTTCCATCAGGCGGAACAGTTTATTCGCAAAACAAAGGCCCAATGCGATTTCAACGCAAAGTCGCCAAGGGAATAGAAGACGGACTTATAGCCCAATACAAGTCAACACATTTCAACGCAAAGACGCAGAGAATAGGCGCAAGTCGCAAAGAAAAACATAAATTTAAGAGAAGTTAAAGAGAGCGATTTTCTTCGCGCCTTTCTTTTTTCTTGGCGTCATTGCGTTGAAATGTTTGGTTTATAGATCCAAACGGACAGTTCTTACCTCCTGCGTACAGATCAACGGAATGTCCATGCGAACCGGTCTGCGCACCGAAATCATCCTGAGCATCACCCTGCTGATGGCCGCGGCGATCCTGTTTTCCGGCTTCCTGCTGATCAAGCTCACCGAACAGAACCTCCTCGAGCAGCAACGCACCCACGCCGCCGGCATGCTGCGCCTGACGGTCTCCTCCCTCGAAATTTCGGCATTGCCGGCCGGCAGCGACCGGGAGGTCATTCTCCTCACCCGGTTGCAGTCCCTCCTGGGGCGGCAGACCGGGATCTCCGGCTGGCGGCTCCTCGACGAGCGCATGCAGCTGCTGGCAAGCACCCGCTACGGCATGACCGGTGACTTCTCGACGCCACCGCTGGCCGCCATGGGCAGGGAAGATTTCTACGAGACCCTGGTCTACACCTCGCTGCATCTTTTCTCCGACGCGTCCGACGCCAGCTATTTCGACCTGTCGATGCCTCTCTGGGACGGCAGCGAGGCCTTCGCGTTGCTGCAGATTCGTTTCAGCCTGGACGATCTGCACGACAGGGTGCAGCGCTCACGGCGCCTGGTCATCGTCTATGCCCTGCTTTATGGCCTGGTGCTCGGCATCTTCGGCGTCATCCTGCTGAACCGCAAGGTCGTCCGTCCGGTGCGCGGGTTGTCCATGGCGACCACGCATGTCGCCGCGGGGGCGCTGACCCCCGTGGACGTGCCGACCGGGCCCGGCGAGATCCGGGAACTTGCCGCCAGCTTCAACCACATGATTGCCGCCCTGAGCGCCAGCCGTGCCGAAAGCGAGCGTCACATCGCCTCGCTGGAAGAGGCCAACCTCGCGCTGGAGAGGGCGCGCGACGACCTGCTGCGTTCCGACAAGCTCGCCACGGTCGGTCACCTCGCCGCGGGCATGGCCCACGAGATCGGCAACCCCCTGGGGGCGGTCATCGGTTACCTGAACCTGCTGCGGCTGGATCTCGACGGCGAGCAGCGCGACCTGGTGGAGCGATCTCTCACGGAAACCGGGCGCATCGACCGCCTGGTGCGCGAGCTGCTCGATTATGCCGCGCCCGGCGGTGACGACGGGGACATCTTCAGCGCCCTGGAGCTCCTGCGTGAAGCCGTTCGGCTGATGCAGCACCAGGGGCAACTGGACGATATCAAGGTCGACGATCAGTGTGGCGAAGACCGCCTGGTGAAAATCGATCGCGGCCGCCTCATGCAGGTCTGGATCAACCTGTTCCTCAACGCCAGGGACGCCATGCAGGGGCGGGGGAGGGTGGAGCTGTCCTCACACAGCGACGGTGAGCAGATCAGCATCACGCTGCACGACGACGGCAGCGGCATGCGCCCTGAGGTCGCCGCGCGGATTTTCGAGCCGTTCTTCACCACCAAGGCCGCCGGCAGCGGTTACGGCCTGGGGCTGGCCGTCTGCCAGAGGATCGTCGAAGATGCCGGCGGTGCGATCACCGTCATTTCAGAACCCGGCACGGGCACGGCCTTCACCGTGACCCTGCCGATTGTCACGGAGAACGCCTGATGTCAGCGAAAAGCCAGATCCTGATCATCGATGACGAAGCCCCGATGCGACACATGCTGCGCCTGGTCCTCGAGCGCGACGGCTACGCGGTGAGCGAGGCGGTCAGCGGTCGCCAGGCCCTCGACCGCCTGCAGGCCGGTCATTACGAGCTGGTCCTGTGCGACATCCGCATGCCGGACCTGGACGGGCTTTCCTTCCTCAAGGAGAAGGAGGCGCGGCAGCTCGGCGGCACGGTGATCATGATGAGCGCCTACGGCAACATCGACACCGCGGTCGAGTGCATGAAGAAGGGGGCCTACGATTACATCTCCAAGCCCTTCCGCCCCGACGAAATCCTGCTGACCGTGCGCAAGGTCGAGGAGCGCCTGCAGCTGCGGCGCGAGAACGTCCGGCTCAAGAAGGACATCCGGCGCAGCACGCGGCCGCAGGGGGTCGAAGCGGTCATCCATCGCAGCGCCGTGATGCAGTCGGTGCTCGACACCCTGAAGAAAGCCGCCGCCGCCCCGGCGCCGGTTCTGATCACCGGGCCGACCGGGACCGGCAAGGAGCTGGCCGCCCGCGCCCTGCATGCCGAAAGCCCGCGCAGCGACCGGGCGTTCCTGGCCGTCAACTGCAGCGCCATCCCCGCCGGCCTGCTCGAGAGCGAACTCTTCGGTCACGCCCGCGGGGCCTTCACCGGCGCCGACCGCGAGCGCACCGGCCTGTTCGGCGCCGCCGACGGCGGCACCCTGCTGCTCGACGAGATCGGTGACTTCCCGCTCGAACTGCAGCCGAAGCTGCTGCGCGTGCTGCAGGAACACGAAGTGCGCCGGGTCGGCGAGAGCACGCCGCGCCCGGTCGACGTGCGGGTCATCGCCGCCACCAGCCGCGACCTGCGCCAGGCCGTCGCCGACGGCTCCTTCCGCGAAGACCTCTTCTACCGCCTCGCCGTCATCACCGTCGAGCTGCCGCCGCTCTCGCAGCGGCCGGAGGATATCGCCGCCCTGGTGGAGAGCTACCTGCCGCGCATCGCCGCGCGCCTCAAGTGTCCGGAGCCGGGGATCAGCGCCGAAGCCATCAAAAAGCTGGAGCAGCAACGCTGGCCGGGGAATGTGCGCGAGCTGCTCAACGTGTTGGAGAAGACCCTGGTCTTTTGCCGCGCCGAGGTTATCGGCGTCGATGACCTGGTGCTGCTCGATCACCCTTCGCAGCCGGTCGACCCGGACACCCTGTCGCTCAAAAAGGCGATCGCCGAACTCGAACACGACTACATCGGCAAGGCCCTGGCCCTGACCGGCGGCAACCGCACCCAGGCGGCGAAGATCCTCGAGATCAGCCTGCGGTCGCTGCTGTACAAGATCAAGGATTACGGGATTGAGGTGTGAGGTGCGAGGTGTGAGGTGTGAACTTCCCGCTTCGCGCTTCGAGGTTCGAGGTTCTCCTTGTGATCTTTATTGCGGGTTGCAACGCAAAAATTGCACAAAGGCTCCTCCCAGGAGGGGCTCTTGTGTCAGACAAGGCAATGGTTACAGCCGTTTAGGATCTTCTCAGGGCATGAATTTCTTGGTACGGGACTTGCTGATGCTTATAAACTGCAGAGTGGGCGTTCTGTCCCACACCCGACGGAGGTGAAGATGCGTCACCGGATGAAATCGCAAAAAGGTTTTTCGATGATCGAGCTGCTGGTCACGGTCGTCATCCTCGCAGTCGGCCTGCTCGGCCTGGCCGAACTGCAGGTCACGGCAATCCGTACCAACTCGCACAGCGAGACCCTGATGGCGGCCGGGCAGCTCGCCCAGCGCGAGATCGAGGAGATCGTCGCCATGAAGGAGAGCGATCCGTTCTTCGACGCCGACGCCGCCTTTACCGAGAAATCGACCGGGAGCCCGATTACCGTACAGGGCGCAGGAAGCTTCAGGATCTATCGCAGCGTCGACGCGAACCATCAGGGCGTGCCGAACATCACCCTGGTGACGGTGAGGGTGCAGAGTGCCGGTACGGTGATGACGGTTTTTGGCCCGCAGCAGCGCACCATCGACATTACAACCTTGAAACGGGTCATATAAGGAGGGGGGCATGTTGAGTCGAATGCGAAATACCCTCTCTTCCTGTCGTGGCATGTCGCTGGTCGAAGTGCTTGTGGTCATGGCGATCCTCA
>JBFIMV010000243.1:0-4543 GCA_041611575.1 Desulfuromonadales bacterium
ATGCTGGGCGTCATCGCCCTCACCACCTTCGGCGTCCTGCCGATCATGGTCTCGGGGATGCTCGGCGCCCTGCTGATGATCCTGTCGGGCTGCCTCACCACCAAGGAAGCCTACGAGAGCATCGACTGGTCGATCATCGTCCTGATCGCCGGCACCCTCCCCTTAGGCCACGCCATGGAGAACAGCGGCGCCGCGCGCATGATCGCCGACCAGATCATCGGCGGCGTCGGCCCCTACGGTCCCTGGGTGGTCCTCGGCGCGGTCTTTCTCATCACCTTCTGCCTGACGGAAATGATGAGCCACGCCGCAGCTGCCGTTCTGGTGGCACCGATCGCCTACAACACCGCCATGGACCTGGCGGTCTCGCCGAAGCCCTTCTTCATGGCGGTCGCCATCGCCGCCTCCATGTGCTTCATGACCCCGGTCAGCCACCAGTCGAACGCCCTGGTGATGGGCCCTGGCGGTTACAAATTCTTCGACTACACCAAGGTCGGCACGCCGCTCAACATCGCGGTCTGGATCGTCGCCACCCTGATCATTCCGTTGGTTTTCCCCTTCTGACCCGGTAGTGAGCTCTTTGCGAGCCACCGGCAGCGCACAGGAGTGCCTCATCAAGTCCTAACAGTAGTGTGTTAACGTGCAGCATGATCAACCGCCGCGGAGGAGAGATGGGCAAAGAACGCATCCTGATCATCGAGGACGAAGAGGACATCCTGGCCCTGGTGCATTATAATCTGGTCAAGGCCGGGTTCCAGGTCGATTGCGCCACCAGTGGCGAGGAGGGTTTTCAGCGCGCCCGCGCAACCCCGCCCGAACTGGTCCTGCTCGACCTGATGCTGCCCGGCATGGACGGCCTCGAGGTCTGCCGTCGCCTGCGCCAAATGGACGAAACCCGCAGCTGCGCAATCATCATGCTCACCGCCAGAGGGGAGGAAAACGACATCGTCAAGGGGCTGGAACTCGGCGCCGACGACTATATCCCCAAGCCGTTCAGCCCCCAGGTGCTGCAGGCTCGCATCAAAGCGGTGTTGCGCCGCAGGCAGGGGACGGCAGCGGTCGACAACGACCAGCCGATTGCAGCCCACGACATCGTCATCCATCCCGGCCGCAACAGGGTGACCGCCGGCGGTGATAACGTCGATCTGACGGTCACTGAATTCCGCATCCTTACCCTGCTTGCCAGACGTCCCGGCTGGGTCTTCACCCGGACCCAGATCGTCGATGCAATCCACGGCGAAGGTTATGCGGTCACCGACCGCGCCATCGACGTCCAGATCGTCGGCTTGCGCAAGAAGCTCGGCAACAGCGGTGACTGCATCGAAACCGTGCGCGGCGTCGGCTACCGGTTCAGGGAATGAGGTGCGAGGTGCGAGGTGCGAGGTGCGAGGTGCGAGGTGCGAGGTGCGAGGTGCGAGGGCAAGCTAAATTGAAAACTCAAAACTTAAAACTCAAAAGTGTTTCCCCATGAGCAGAAAACGCCTGATCTGGCAGATCTATCAGCCGTTTCTTCTCATCGTCCTGCTCGCCCTGCTGGCGGTCACCTGGGTCCATTCCCGCGCTCTTGATGCCTTCTACGCCCAGGAAACCCGCCGCGACCTCGAGGCGCGCGCCAGGTTGGTGGCCGCCCAGGTCCGAGAACAACTGGCGACGCAGGATTATGTCTCCCTGGTCATCCTTGCCCGGGAACTGGGCGAGCTGTCACAGACCCGCCTGACCTTCATCCTCCCTTCAGGAGAGGTGGTCGGCGATTCGCAGGAAGATCCGGGCCGCATGGACAACCATGCCGACCGACCCGAAGTCAGGACGGCTCTGCAAGGCCTGGTTGGCGTTTCCAGCCGTTACAGCCAGACTCTCGAAAAGAACATGATGTACGTCGCCCTGCCGGTCGTCGATACCGGCCAGATCATCGGCTCTGTCCGTGCCGCCCTGCCGGTTGCCGGCATGACCAGAACCCTGCAGGGGGCCCTCTACCAGGTCATCAGCAGCGGCCTGGCCATCGCTCTGGTCGCCGGCCTGCTCAGCCTCTGGCTCTCCAGGCGGATCAGCCGGCCCCTTGAAGAGATGAAACAAGGTGCCGAGCGTTTTGCCCGTGGCGAACTGGACGGCCGCCTGCCCGGTTACGGCAGCGAGGAGCTGGGCGGACTGGCCGACGCGATGAACACCATGGCCACCCAGCTCGACGACCGCATCAGGACCGTGGTCCGGCAGCGCAACGAACAGGAAGCGGTCCTGGCCAGCATGACCGAGGGGGTGCTGGCCGTCGACAACAACGAACGGCTTCTGCGCCTCAACCAGAGCGCCGCCGAACTGCTGAACATCGACCGCGACGCCGCAGTCGGCCGACGCTTCCAGGAGGTCGTGCGCAAACCGGAGTTGCAAAAGTTCATCACGCGGGCCCTGCAGGGCCAGCAGCGCGTCGAAGAAGAAATAACCCTGGTCATCCGCGGCAGGGAGCTGTTCCTTCAGGTTCACGGCACCCCTTTGCGTGACGCCAGCGACAAGGAGATAGGCAGCCTGGTGGTCCTCAACGACCTGACCCGCCTGCAGCGACTGGAGAATGTCCGGCGGGATTTCGTCGCCAACGTCTCCCACGAGCTGAAGACCCCGATCACGGCGATCAAGGGTTCGGTCGAGACCCTGCGGGACGGCGCCATGGAAGAGCCTGCGAGCGCCCAACGCTTCCTTGACATCATCGCCCGCCAGTCGGACCGGCTCTACGCCATCATCGAAGACCTGCTGGCCCTGTCGCGTCTCGAAAAGGGTTCCGACTGCGACACGCTCGACGGCGTAGAGCAGAGCCTGCAGCCGATCCTTGAATCCGCCCGCCAGTCCTGCGCATCGACGGCCAAGTCAAGAAACGTCAAGGTCAGGCTCTTCTGCTCGGGTCAGTTGGCCGCGACCGTCAATGCCCCCTTGCTGGAGCAGGCAGTCATCAACCTGGTGGACAATGCCATCAAGTACAGTGGCAATGAAGGAGTCGTGACGATTGAGGGCTGGCAGGAAGGCGGACAGGTCTTTATCAAGGTCCAGGACCGCGGCCAGGGTATCCCGAAAGAGCACCTGCCCCGCCTGTTCGAGCGCTTCTACCGCGTCGATGCCGCCCGCAGCCGCGCCGTCGGCGGCACCGGCCTGGGGCTGGCGATCGTCAAGCACATCGTTCAGGCGCACAACGGCGAGGTGACCGTTCACAGCACGCTTGGTGAAGGCAGCGTCTTCACGATAAGTCTGCCGGTCGCTTGACCCTCGTGACGGCAAGCCTGTTTGCGCCCGAACGGTAGCACCGTGGATTGCATTCGACATCGGATGCGGCCTCGCAAAAAGTTGTCTTCGCCCGGCTGAAGAAATCCTATCCTGTGGTATGATGTAAATACCTCAAACGCAAAGGAGGGTGACATTATGCCTGTCTCTGAGCCACCGGGCCACTTTGGAGAAAACCCATCTGTCTCATAATTGACAATTCTCGGACCGCAGTCACCTGCTGATCCGACTCAGGTTCCCACGACGGGAATACGCAAAGATTGAAATGATTGCAAAACGCCCCGAAAAATATCGGGGCGTTTTGGTTTTTAATTCACTTCTCACTCTCCCCTAACCGAACCCTAACATTGCCACGCCATACTCGCCTCCGACATCAACGAGAGAGCAGAACGGAGGAAATGAGCCTCATGGCAAAACTGAGAAAAAGAATCACCTGTACCATCCTGGTCACCCTGAGTACCCTGCTGTTGGGCATCGTACCCGCCCTTGCCGGCCAGACCATCAACGGCGCCGGCGCAACCTTCCCCTACCCGGTGTATGGCCAGTGGGCCTGGCAATACAACCAGGAGACCGGCGTCAAGCTGAACTACCAGTCGATCGGCTCGGGCGGCGGCATCAAGCAGGTCACCGCGAAGACGGTCGACTTCGGTGCGTCCGATGCGCCGCTGACAGCGGCTGAGCTCGCCAAGGACGGCCTGCTGCAATTCCCGATGATCATGGGCGGCGTGGTGCCGGTGGTCAACGTCCCGGGTCTCGACGCCGGCCAGCTGAAACTTTCCGGAGCGCTTCTGGCCGACATCTTCCTCGGCAAGGTCACGGCCTGGAACGACCCAGCCATCGTCAAGGAGAACCCAGGGCTGAAGCTGCCGGACACGGCGATCACCGTGGTCTACCGCGCCGACGGTTCGGGGACGACCTGGATCTTCACCAATTACCTGAGCAAGGTCTCCAAAACCTGGCAGGACAAGATCGGCACCGCCAAGGCGGTCAAATGGCCCTCCGGCGTCGGCGGCAAGGGCAACGAAGGGGTCGCCGCCTACGTGCAGCGCATCAAGGGCTCGATCGGCTACGTCGAATATGCCTACGCCCTGCAGAACAAGCTGTCTTACAGCCTGCTGCAGAACCGCGCCGGCAAGTACGTCGCCCCCACCAGCGAAACCTTCCAGGCTGCGGCCGCCAACGCCGACTGGGCCAAAGCCGACGGCTTCTACCTGGTGCTGACCGACCAGCCGGGCGAAGCAAGCTGGCCGATCACCGGCGCCTCGTTCATCCTGGTCCACAAGGA
>JBFIMV010000244.1:0-4502 GCA_041611575.1 Desulfuromonadales bacterium
TGCGAACACGGCTGGCTGGATATCGCGACAGAAGAAGGCGGGGCCAAAAGAGTCGGCATCACCCGCATCCACATGGAAGAGGATGCCGGCAAACTGATGCACGGCGAGACCCCCGAAACCGCCGGGAGTTCCCTGGTCGACCTGAACCGCGCCTGCACGCCGCTGATGGAAGTCGTCTCGGAACCCGACATGCGGTCGGCCGACGAGGCGATCGCCTATTTGAAAAAACTGCACCAGATCGTCGTCTATCTCGGTGTCTGTGACGGCAACCTCGAGGAGGGCAGCTTTCGCTGCGACGCCAACGTCTCCATTCGCCCCCGGGGCCAGAAGGAATTCGGCACGCGCGCCGAGCTGAAGAACATCAACTCGTTCCGTTTCATCAAGCAGGCGATCGAATACGAGGTCGAACGCCAGGCCGAGCTGCTCGACAGCGGTGGCAAAGTCGTCCAGGAAACGCGCCTGTTCGACAGCAACACCGGCATGACCCGCTCGATGCGCGGCAAGGAGGAGGCGCACGATTATCGTTACTTCCCCGACCCCGACCTGGTGCCGCTGGTGATCAGCCCGGAATGGATCGAAAAAGAGCGTGCCGCCCTGCCGGAGCTGCCGGAGGCCAAACGCCAGCGCTTTGTCGGGCAACTGGGGCTCTCCGAATACGACGCGGAAGTCCTCACCGCCGACCGCCGCGTCGCCGATTATTTCGACACCTGCGTGCGCCTGGCCGGCGACGCCAAGGCCTGTGCCAACTGGATCATGGGCGAGGTGATGCGCAAGCTCAAGGAGAGCGACGCCGGCATCGAGGCCGCCCCCTTGACCCCGGAGCTCCTGGCTGGGCTGTTGGCCAGGATTGCCGACAACACCATTTCCGGCAAGATCGCCAAAAACGTCTTCGAAAAGATGTGGCAGAGCGGTCGCACGGCGGACGACATCATCGCGACCGAGGGGCTCAAACAAGTCACCGACACCGGTGCCATCGAGGCGTTGGCCGACGAGGTGATCGCCGCCAACCCAGGGCAGGTGGCTGAGTACCGCGCCGGCAAGGACAAGCTGATCGGCTTCTTCGTCGGCCAGGTCATGCAAAAGAGCAAAGGCAAGGCCAACCCCGGCCTGGTCAACGAACTATTGAAGAAAAAACTAGCGGAAGGCTGAGAGATCATGAGCAATTGCCAGGCATTCCCCCAGGCCGGCGGCATCCGCCCGATTCGATATCAAAACGGCGTCATGTCCCTCCTCGACCAGCGCAAGCTGCCGAACGAGGAGACCTGGCTGGACTACACCGACTACCGCGAGGTCGCCGAGGCGATCCGCAGCATGGTGGTCCGCGGCGCCCCGGCCATCGGCATCACCGCCGCCTACGGCGCCCTGTTCGGCGCGCGTGAGATCATGGCCGACAGTTATGACGAATTTATCGCTGCATTCGACGAGGTTTGCGCAGTCCTCGCCGCCACCCGGCCAACGGCGGTGAACCTCTGCTGGGCTCTCGAGCGGATGAAGAGCCTGGTGCGGGCCAACCCGGACCAGCCGGTCGGCAACCTCAAGATCGGTCTCGAATACGAGGCGATGGCGATCGCCGAAGATGACGTGCGCATCAACATGAACATGGGCCGGCACGGCGCCAGGCTGTTGCCGGACCAGGTGCGCATCCTCACCCACTGCAACGCCGGGGCACTGGCAACCGGCGGCTACGGCACGGCGCTGGGGGTCATCCGCGCCGCGGTCGCCGCCGGCAAGCAGGTCGCGGTCTACGCCGACGAGACCCGCCCGTTCCTGCAGGGGGCGCGACTGACCGCCTGGGAGCTGCAGCGTGACAACATCGCGACCACCCTGATCTGCGACAACATGGCCGGCTACCTCATGGCCAAGGGCGAGATTGACGCGGTGATCGTCGGCGCCGACCGGATCGCCGCCAACGGCGATGTCGCCAACAAGATCGGCACCTACACGGTCGCCATCCTGGCCAGGGAGCACAACATCCCCTTCTACGTCGCGGCGCCGACTTCCACCATCGACCTCAGCCTGGCGGACGGCACACTCATCCCGATCGAAGAGCGGGACATCAGCGAAGTCACCCACATCGGCGAAAAGTTGCTCGCCCCGGCAGGCATTGGCGTCCGCAACCCGGCGTTCGACGTCACCCCTGCCCGGCTGGTCAGCGCCATCATCACCGAGTACGGCGTCGCCGAGGGTGATTACGTCACGGCGCTGGCCAACTTCGTGCGCCAGGGAGGACGATGAGCAGTCGGACGTTTCTTCCGGATGCCGATCTCTGGCACGACGCTCTCTCGCGCGGGGACGAGGCCGCCCTTGCCGATCTCGTCCGCGCAGCAGGCTTTGGCGAGGGACCGAAGACCGCGACGAATCTTGTTTTGCTGCACACGGTCTTCGGCGAGACACAGACCGTCCTTTCCCTGGCAGCGACAGCCCTGTCAACGGCCGACCCCGACCAGGCGCTCAACAACCTCGAACGTCTGTCCGGCGTCGTCAAGCGCGACGTCCTGATCGAGGTTCTGCAACGGGACGGCAACGCCCCTCGACTCCTGACGATCCTCGGCGCCTCTGCCTTCCTGTCGGGCATTCTCTGCCGCAAGGCGAGCTTTTTCGAACATCTTTTCTGCGACGGCCAGTTTGACGCAACCAAAGACGAGCAGCAGATGCACGGCGAGTTGCGCCACCTGATTGCCGACGATGCAGACTTTCCCTCGCTGAAGCACGGCCTGCGACTCTACAAAGCCCAGGAGATGCTGCGCATTGGCGGACGCGACCTGTGCGGACTGGCCTCGTTGGAAGAGGTTACGGCCGAGTTGTCCTTTCTCGCGGCAGCCAGCCTGCAGCGAGCCTACGAAGTGTGCAGCCGGCAACTGCAGGGAGAGTACGGCGCCCCCCAGGAAGACACAGAAGAAGGGAAGAAGCCAGCCGAGGTGGAGTTCACCATCTTCGGCATGGGGAAATTCGGCGGCTGCGAACTGAACTTTTCCTCCGACATCGACCTGATCTATTTCTACGGTACCGACCGCGGCCAAACGGCTGGCATTCCCGATCCGACACAAGGATTCCGCAACCGCATCTCCCTGCACCAGTACTTCGTGCGACTTGCCGAGCTGATCACCCGGGCGATCGGCCAGGCGACCGAGGACGGCTTCGTCTTTCGCGTCGACCTGCGCCTGCGGCCGGAGGGGAACAGCGGCGAAATGGCCAACTCGCTCGCAGCTGCCGAGACCTATTATGAAAGCTGGGGGCAGAGCTGGGAGCGCTCGGCCATGCTCAAAGCCCGCCCGGTGGCTGGCAGCAAGCCTCTCGGCGAACGCCTGTTGCAGCGCCTCGAACCCTTTGTCTACCGGCGGCATCTCGATTACGCCATGATCGAGGATATCAAGATCATGAAGCAGAAGATCGATCGCAGCCTGACCCGGGACAAGGAAGGGGAGCTCAACCTCAAGCTCGGCAAGGGGGGGATTCGCGAAATCGAGTTTTTCATCCAGGCGCTGCAGCTCATCAACGCCGGCAAAAAACCGCTGCTGCGCCAACGCAACTCGTTGAAAGCCCTGGATGTCCTCTGTCACGCCAAGCTGATCAACCCCCTGGATCGCGACAACCTCAAGGATGTCTACCGCTTTCTGCGCACCGTCGAACACCGCATTCAGGTAGTCCTGGAACAACAGACACACAACCTGCCGACCCGCGCCAACGAACAGAAGGCGCTGGCCCGGCGCTGCGGGTTTGCCGGACTGGCGGACTTCCACGCTGAGTTAAAGCGGCACCGCGACCATGTCAGCGCGATTTTCCGCGACCTCTTCTATACCAGCGAAGATGAGCTCCCGTCCCGGGTGAATCCCGAGGTCGCATATCTCCTCGATGCGGGTGCGGACCGTGACCGCTGCCTCGACATCCTCGAAGAGAAGGGGTTCAAGCCGCCGGAGGGGGCTTTCGAAAGCCTGCTTGTGATGCGTGAAGGCGGCGGCGGGTATCTGACCGAGCGCGCCCGGCGCCAGCTCGACCGCATCGCGCCGCTCCTCCTGCAGGAGGTCCTGGGCAGTCCGGACCCGGCAATGGCACTCGGTAACCTGGAAAAGTTCCTGGCGGCGTGCCGCCGGGCGCGTGGCACCTTCTACGCGCTTCTGGCGGAGAACCCGGAGATCATCAAGGTCCTCATCTCACTCTTCGCCACCAGCCAGTTTCTCTCACGCAGCTTCATCCAGCACCCTGAAGTCCTCGATGCCCTGGTGTCACGCGCCTACGCCCAACAGACCAAGACCCCGGAAGCCCTCCATGAGGAGCTGGCCGAACTGCTGGAAAACGCGGCGCACTACGAAGACAAGCTCGATACCCTGAGACGTTTCCGTAAAGAAGAATTCCTGCGTATCGCCCTCAACGACATTTACGGCCACACCCCGCAAGGACAGACGACCCTGCAGCTTTCCCATGTAGCCGATGTCTGCCTGCAACATTCCCTGGCGATCGCGCGTCAGGAACTGATACCGCGCCACGGCCTGCCATACTGCGCA
>JBFIMV010000245.1:0-4502 GCA_041611575.1 Desulfuromonadales bacterium
CGAGAGTAGCATCCAGTTTGAGGGTGCCGCGCTATCGAGCAAGACATGCCTAGCGCAGCGCAGAGTTTTCTTTTGCTTCGTTTTCTTTGTCGCCACAAAGAAAATGAAGTTGCTGTCGGGCAACCCCGACGGTTTTGATTTAGCTTTTAGGGGAAAAACTCTCATTAAGAGAGCAACAGATTAACGGTCTGTTGCTCTAATATGGTTCGTCATCAATCTGAGCCCCCGAACGGGGCCTGCCCCTAGATGCTGATGGGCAGGGCGCGCAAAATCAGGGCGAGGGCGATGGTGCCGCCGACACAGAGGGTGAGATAGAGAACGAGGACCCGCGGCTTGAACATGGAGATGAAGACCGCCATGACCGGCAGGGCGGTGACCGGACCACCGACCAGCATGGCGATGCCGGCCCCCTTGGCCAACGGGATCACCTGGCCCGGATCGGGCAGGTAGAAACCGAACAGCATCGAGGCCGCGGTCACCTGCGGCAGGTGCAGCGGGATGGCGGCGAACGTCAGGGCGAAGATCGGCAGGATGCCCTGGCCCTCGAGAAGGCCGGTGATCCAGACGTTGGGGATGAAGGTCAGCGCCACCACCTCGATGACCAGGCCGATCATGACGAACTTGCCGATCTTCAGGCACCCTTCCCAGAAACGCGCCAGGAAGACCAGGACCTTGTTGTGCGTGCAGCGGTCCACCCGGTGTGACAGCTGCTGGCCGCACTCACAGCGCAGCTCCTCGACCGGGTAGTCGGGATCGTGGAAATCCCCCTGCGGCAGCGCCTTGCGGAAGATCACCTCTTCGGCGAAGCCGCGGCCACGCAGGAAATGGGTGGCGTAACCGGCAAACAGGCCGAGCGACACGGCGCAGACCAGCACGGTCACCGCCCAGCTGGCGCCGAGCATGCCGGAGATCATGGCAAAGGAGGCCGGGCTCATCAGGGGCGAAGTCACCAGCAGCGCCATGGCCGGGGCCAGCGGCAGGCCGGCGACCAGCAGCGAGATGACCAGCGGCAGGGTGGCACAGGCACACAGCGGGCTGGCGACGCCGAGCAGGGTCGCCGCCGGTATCGCCAGAAGACCGAAGCGGGTCAGGGCCTTGCGGATCTTGACGTGCCACTTGAGAGTGCGAATGGTCGCTTCGAACAGAACCCCGATGACCAGATAGGGGAGGATATAAAGAAATTCCTCGCCGATCCCCTGGAGAAGATCGAGCAGCATTTTGGGCAGGTCGTTCATCGCAGATCCTGAATGGGCAAGTTTTCGTCGACCCGGCAGGGCCGGGACAATTTTCTGCCGCGCAGCGTGCCGGGCAGACGCTATAACACGGGGCCGTGCCTTCGTCCGCCGCTACCCGGCAAGACAAGAGCAAATATCTAGCAAGAGCCATTCCCAAAAAGCCATGCGGCACAAAGTATTTTTCGCCTGGCCGGGCAGCCGGCATGTTTGAGCGCATCCCCCTGAAAAGAGGCATTTTTTTAGCAGATGGACATTTTCCTGACAAGCTTTTTCAAAAACTGATGTTATACTCGCAGGGCAACGAGGAGGATTAAGGATGACGCGCGATTTCAAGAATAAAGTCCGGGAACAGTTCGGCCGCGCCGCTGAAGGTTATATCCGCGACAAGGGGTTTGCTACCGGCGACGACCTGGAGATCATGGTCCGCCTGCTTCAGCCCATGCCCGACGACAACATGCTCGACGTCGCCTGCGGCGGCGGCCACACCGCTCTGCGCTTTTCGCCGCTGGTACGCAGCGTGGTCGCTTCGGACCTCACCATGGTGATGCTCAAGAAGGCGCAGGAGTTCATCAGCGAGGAGAGTGTCGTCGACAACATCACCTTCCGCGAGGCCGACGCCGAAGACCTCCCCTTCCCGGCCGGCGCCTTCACCCTGCTGACCTGCCGCATCGCCCCCCACCACTTCCCCGACGTGAACCGGGCTTTGTCCGAGTTCCACCGCGTATTGCGCCGGGGCGGCCGGCTCGCCATCGTCGACACGGTCCTCCCCGACGACCCCGAGATCGCCGAGTGGTACCAGGCGATGGAGAAGATGCGCGACCCGACCCACATCCAGGCCTACACCAGGGACGCCTGGATCAACATGGTCGAGGCGGCCGGTTTCAACCTGCACGAAACCGTGCTGATCCCCAAGACCCATGATTTCCCGACCTGGGCGAAGCGTGCCGGCCTGAATCGCGACGGCATCAGCCGCCTCAACAAGTTCTTCGTCGACGCTCCCGACAAGGTGCAGGACCACTTCCAGATCGAGACCTTCGCCGGGGAAGTCGAGGCCTACACCGACCGCAAGCTGCTGATACACGCCAGCCGCCCACCGAAGAAGTAGTACTGAAACTTGCCACCAAGGCGCCAAGACGCAAAGAGAACAAATATTTAACGGGATTCACAACAGCATCTCTGCCGTTCCTGGCGGCGTTGGGTTAGATCCTCAAATTATTCAAGGCCGCTCCGGTTTTCCGGTGCGGCCTTTGTGTTATCCTTGAACCTGCAGAGCAAAACGCACATTCGTCTATCCACCGTCTGACAGAAACGGGAGATCGATGCGACGACTTGCCGCAATCCTGAGGTTCCCCGAGAGGACTTTCCTGCCAGCGCTCATCTGGCTGGCGCTTGCCGGGCCGGCGCTGGCCCTCGATGTCCAGGCATTGGTCCGCGAGGTCGAGCAGCAGTACATGGGCGCCTCGTCGCACGCCAGAACCCTGATGCAGGTGCGCACCGCCCACTGGGAGAGGTCCCTCGAGATGGAGGCCTGGTCGCTGGGACGCGACTACTTCCTGGTGCGCATCCTCGAACCGGCCAAGGAGCGTGACCTCTCGACTCTCAAGCGCGCCCGCGAAGTCTGGAACTACCTGCCGAAGGTCGACCGGGTCATCAAGGTGCCGCCGTCGATGATGGGCGGCAGCTGGATGGGGAGCCATATCACCAACGACGACCTGGTCAAGGCCAACCATATCGATGAAGACTACACTCTGCGCCTGCACATGGAGACCGACAGCCATTTCGTGGTCGAGTGCCTGCCGAAACCGGAGGCGGCGGTCGTCTGGGGGAAGATCGTCTACCGGATCCGCAAGGACCCTCGGGTGCCGGAGCAGGTCGACTACTACGACGAAGCCATGGTGCATGTCCGCGCCATCCTCTTCGACGACGTGCAGACCGTCAGCGGTCGCACCGTGCCCCTGAAGCTGACGGTCCGCCCCCAGGAGAAACCCGACGAATTCACCGTCATGCATTACCGTGACCTGGTCTACGATCTGGACCTGGACGAGACCTTCTTCTCGCTGCGCAGCCTGAAGCGGAACTGACCATGCTCCTGACCCTGGCATTCCGCAATCTCTGGCGCAACCGGCGCCGCACCCTGCTGACCCTCTCGGCCATGGTCGTCTCGGCGTCCCTGCTGATCCTGGCCCTCGGGGTCTTTTCCGGCATGTTCCGTGACATGCTCGCCTCGGCCACCGAGCAGTACCACGGTCACCTGGTTTTGGCCCTCCCCGACTACCACCTGCGCCGCGATCTCTTCGCCCACCTGCCGGCCGAAATTGCTGACACGCCGGCCCTGCATGATACCGCCGAACTGCGCGGCAGCTCCCCGCGCCTGCGCGCTTTCGGCCTGCTCTCCCGCAGCGAGACCAGCCGCCCGGTCGAAGTTATCGGCGTCGTGCCGCAGCGCGAGGCTTCGGTCACGTCGTTGCAGCGCCAGCTGGTCGCCGGCCAGGCCCTGTCCCGAACGGACGGCGACCTGGCTTTGATCGGCCAGGGGCTGGCGCGCAAGATGAAAGTCACCGTCGGTGATGAGCTGGTGTTCGTCACCCAGGCCGCAGACGGCTCGATCGGCAACGACCTGCTGACGGTCGGCGGCATCTTCGCCACCGGCGACAGCCGCAAAGACAACAACCTCGTCCTGGCGCCGCTGGCCTGGCTGCAGCAGGTCATGGTCCTGCCGGGGCGCATCCACGAGGTCGCCGTGATCGTCGCCGACCCGATGCTCGCGGAACAGACGGCCGAGCTCCTGGCCGGCAGGCTGCCTCCAGAAGTAGAGGTGCTGACCTGGGGTGATCTGCTGCCGGAGATGCGCGAAGTGATCGCCGCCTACGACGTCAGCCGCATGATCATCGTCACCATCCTCTACCTCGCCACCGGGCTGGGGATTCTCAACACCTTCTTCATGTCGGTGATGGAGCGCACCCGCGAATTCGGCATCCTCATGGCCCAGGGAATGCGCCCCTGGACCGTGCGCGGTCTGGTCCTGCTCGAGACCGCCCTGCTCGGCTGCCTGGCCCTGGCCGTCGGCGTCCTGAGCGGCGCCGCGATGACTCTCTACATGCAGCAGGTCGGCATCGACCTTTCCGCCCACATCACCGCGGTCACCTACGCCGGCGGCACCATCCTGCCGCGCCTGCACGCGGTGTTCGAGGTCGGCAACTTCCTCGTCCCCTCCGGCATGCTCCTGTTGATCAGCCTGCTGGCCGGTTTTTTCCCGGCCAACCGGGC
>JBFIMV010000246.1:0-4480 GCA_041611575.1 Desulfuromonadales bacterium
AGGCAACCCAGGAGCTGGTCCGGTCACTGGAGGCCCGTCTCAAGGAGATCGACCGGAGCACGCCGGATGACCTGCATCGCATCCTCGGGGAAGAAATCCGGACCCGCCTCAAGGACGCCGGAGACGGATGGCCTGAGCCTGATTCCGGGCCCCTGGTCATCATGGTGGTCGGTGTCAACGGGGTCGGCAAGACGACGACTATCGGCAAGCTGGCGAAACAGTTTGCCGACCAGGGCAAGAAAGTGGTCCTTGGTGCGGGAGACACGTTCCGGGCCGCCGCCGCTGAGCAGCTCCACGTTTGGGGGACGCGTTCCGGGGCCGAGGTGATTCGACACGCGGAAGGCTCGGATCCGGCCGCTGTGGCCTTCGACGCCGCCAAGGCCGCCATGGCCCGCAAGGCGGATGTCCTGATCCTTGATACGGCGGGACGGCTCCACACCAAGGTCAACCTCATGGAGGAGCTGAAGAAGATACGCCGGGTCATCGGTCGTGAGATCCCGGGGGCTCCTCACGAGACGCTGCTGGTCCTCGATGCCACGACCGGCCAGAACGCGCTAGTACAGGCCAAGATTTTCCGTGACGCCGTCGATGTTTCCGGTGTTGCCCTGACCAAGCTCGACGGAACCGCCAAGGGCGGGATTGTCGTCGCGATCAGCTCACAGTTGGGCCTGCCGGTACGCCTGATCGGCGTTGGTGAAGGCGTTGCCGATCTCCGGCCATTCGATGCGGATGAATTTGTCGCGGCGCCCTTCTCCGGCCGTTGAGTTCACTTGACTTTCAGTGTTCTTTCTCCTAGGCTGAGATTGAATTATGCGGGGGGTCTGTAAGTGGCTTTCGAAGCAATTGCGCACCTTGAAGAGCTTGTCGATCGGATGTTGGCCGAACGAGCGGAACTGCTGCGCCGCAACGAGGAGATAGCCGCGGAGCGGAAAGGCCTTATTGAAGATCGCGAGAAGGTGCGTGCCGAACTGGACAAGCTCCTGGTCAAGTTGGATCTCCTGGAAAGGAAATCCAAATGAAGCAGAGCATTCAGGTCACCATTCTCGGGCAACAGTTCAATCTGCGCAGTGACGCCCCCCCCGAGCAGGTTCACCGGGTCGCCCGTTTTGCCGAAGAACAGATTGGCAAGGTGACGGCCAGCGGTCGCGCCGTCGACTCTCTGCAGGCGGCGATCCTGGCGTTGCTGAATGTCTCGGCGGCTCACCTTGAAGGGGACGCATCCGTGAGTTTCAGCGACGAGTCGGCACGCCTCGACCGCCTGGTCGCAAAGATTGAGAAGGCCATGGGGTCATAACTCCCGGGCTTTTTGTGGTAGCAGGCCAAGCATCTCCGTACGGGGATTTTAGATAGATCGGTTGATGGTATTGTCGCCCGGACACGGGCGTTTCGAAAAGACGACGCGAACATGAACAGGTATAAGCTCAGTGATGTCCCCACAGCCGCCTTCGGCTTCACCTGTCACGAGTGTAAGATCGGGTGGATGTCGATAAGGTTTACAGGAAAGCCTGTGGCGAAAACACTCTGATACCGACTTTGTCGTAAGTCGCACAGCCATCTCCCTTTCCATCTGCAAGACCCTCCGTCCGGAGATCTCGAGCCGCGGGATCTCTGATCATGCCGAAGCAGAAACAAAGACACCGCTATCTCGCCGCTCGCAGGAATTTGCCGGCCGAGGATCGCCTGGCCTTGAGCCGCAGCGTTCAGCAGAGGTTCGTGCAGTCCGCTGTGTTTCAACGTGCTGAGTGCCTGGCTCTTTACAGCGCGGTTCATAACGAGGTCGACACCGATGAGGTGGCGCGACAGGCGCTCGGCCATAACAAGCGCCTGGTCTATCCGAGGGTGAATGCCGGATCCCTGGATTTTGTAACGGTTCGTCATCTTGGCGACCTGGTCCCCGGATACATGGGAGTACTCGAACCTGCGGGTCGTGAATCGGTGGAACCCGGAGAGATTGATGTCGTCGTCGTGCCGGGCGTCGCTTTCGCCCTCGACGGCTACCGTCTCGGTTACGGCAAGGGCTATTACGATCGCATGCTGGCGACTTGCCGCCGCACCTGCCTGAAGGTCGGTTTCGCCTACGAGATGCAGTTGGTTGAGTCGCTGCCATTCGATGCACACGACGTGGCGGTGTCGATGCTTGTGACCGAACGCCGCATAATTGATTGTTCCGTCCAGCCTCCGCATGTTGGGGGCGGGCTCTAACGAAGTAACGCCAATAATGGAGGTGACGGCTTTATGATAGAAATGACACTGTTGCCGGCTTTGGCCGGATTGATTATCGGTGGGTTGCTGGGCGCTTTTCTGCGTGCCAGGGCCTCGGGGTCAAAGCTGGCCAACGCCGAAAAAGAAGCTGCCCAGATAATCGAAAATTCCAGGAAAGAGGCCGAGACGACCCGCAAGGAGGCAGAGCTTCAAGCCAAGGATGTCGTATTCCGGGCCAAGGCCGAGTGGGAAGAAGAGGTACGCGAGGCGCGGAAGGAGATACTGTCCCAGGAGAAGCGCCTGCTGCAGAAAGAGGAGAACCTCGATCGCAAGGTAAGCCAGGTTGACGACAAAGAGCGCGAACAGGTGCGCCGCGAACAGTCTCTCGGTGACCGGGAGCGCAACCTGGACCAACGTGCCGGGGAGATAGATGCCCTGATCCTGGAACAGCGCACTCAGCTCGAGAAGATCTCGGGGTTGTCTTCCGAAGAAGCCAAGCAGCAGCTGATGTCTGCGATGGAAAGCGAAGCCCGCCATGACGCTGCCCGGCGGATCAGGCAGATCGAAGAAGAGGCTCGTGAGTCGGCAGACAAGAAGGCGAAGAAGATCCTCTCTCTTACCATTCAGCGCTACGCCGGTGATTATGTCGCTGAAAAGACCATCAACTCGGTCGCGCTTCCCAATGACGAGATGAAGGGCCGCATCATCGGCCGGGAAGGCCGGAATATCCGCGCCATTGAAGCAGCGACCGGCATCGACCTGATCATTGATGACACCCCTGAAGCCGTCATCATCTCGGGGTTCAACCCGGTGCGCCGCGAAGTGGCGCGCCTGGCTCTGGAGAAGCTGATCACCGACGGACGAATCCATCCTTCACGGATCGAGGAAGTCGTCAAGAAGGCGGAGCAGGAGGTCGAGAGTGCCATCCGCGAGGCCGGAGAGCAGGCGACCTTCGACGTCGGCGTGCACGGCATTCACCCGGAGATCGTCAAGCTCATCGGTCGGCTGCGTTATCGGACTTCCTACGGTCAAAACGTCCTTCAGCACTCTCTCGAAGTGTCTTTTCTCTGCGGGATAATGGCGGCTGAGCTGGGCTTTGACATCAAGCAAGCCAAGCGGGCAGGGCTCCTGCACGATATCGGCAAGGCGATCGATCACGAGATCGAAGGTTCCCATGCCATCATCGGCGCAGACTTCGCCAGAAAGTACGGTGAGGCGCCCGAGATCGTGCACGCCATCGCCGCTCACCACGAGGAGGAGAAACCCGACACCGTCCTGGCAGTTCTGGTGCAGGCCGCAGACGCCCTTTCCGGAGCGCGCCCGGGGGCGCGTCGCGAAATGCTGGAAACCTATGTCAAGCGCCTCGATGATCTCGAGAAGATCGGCACCTCGTTCAAGGGGGTGACCTCCTGCTACGCGATTCAGGCGGGCCGTGAGCTGCGCGTGATGGTCTCGAGCGACCTGGTCTCCGATGACCAGTCGCACATCGTGGCGCGGGATATCGCCCGCAAGATAGAGAACGAGATGACCTATCCCGGGCAGATCCGGGTCAATGTCATCCGTGAGACGCGGGCCACCGATTACGCGAAGTGATGAGAAACATGCCGAGGTGCTGGTGTCTGTGGACGGTGCGGACTTTTCCGCTCAAAACAGGTGGCGGTTCGAGGAGTTGATTTGAAGATTCTTTTCATAGGCGATATCGTTGGACGGCCCGGCCGTCAACTGGTGAGCACCGAACTCCCGAGGCTGATCGATCAGCACATGATTGATCTCGTCGTCGCCAACGGCGAAAACGCAGCCGCCGGTTTTGGTCTGACGCCAGACGTGGTCGCCGAACTCCTTGATCTCGGGATTGATGTCCTCACCACGGGGAACCACGTCTGGGACAAACGCGAGGGGCATGTCTGTGTCGAGCAGGAGCCGGCGCTGCTGCGGCCTGCAAACTACCCCGTCGGCGCCCCGGGGCGGGGCTTCGGTGTTTTCCGGACGGCGGCCGGAACCCCGGTCGCCGTGATAAACCTCGAGGGGCGCGTGTTCATGAGTGAGCTCGACTGCCCGTTCCGCAAGGCGGACGCCATTCTCGCGGAGCTCGGGGCGGCCCGCAGGATCATCCTGGTTGACTTCCATGCCGAGGCGACCAGCGAGAAGGGAGCTCTTGCTGCCTATCTTGACGGCAGGGTCAGTGCGGTGATCGGTACACACACCCTCGTTCAGACTGCCGATGAAAGAGTTCTGCCCGGTGGGACGGCCTTTATCAGCGATGCCGGCATGACCGGAG
>JBFIMV010000247.1:0-4474 GCA_041611575.1 Desulfuromonadales bacterium
ACGCCGTAGAGCTTGCCGCCGACGATGATGGCAAAGAAGACCAGCAACGGGTGCAGGTTCGAGACCCGTGAAATGAGGATCGGGATCAGGATGAAGTTGTCGATCAGGACCTGGGCGATCAGGACGTAGAGGATGACAATCCACCAGAACTGGCCGCCGACGCCGAGGTCGACGAAGGCGATCAGGATCCCCGGCACCATGCCGATGATCGGGCCGATATAGGGGATCAGGTTGGTTACGCCGGCGAAGATGCCGAGCATCGGCGCGTAACGGATGTCGGTCAGCGACAGGCCGCCCGCAATGACCAGGCCGACGATGATGGCCTCGAGGATCCGCCCGCGGATGAAGTGCGACAACTGGCGGCTCACCAGGTACGAGAGGTCGTGGATCATCTCGAAATGCCGGTTCGGTGCGAGTGACACGCAGGCGCGCAGGATACGGCGGCCATCACGCAGAAAGAAGAAGGTGAACAGCGGGACGATGATGAGCAGACCGCCGATCTTCATTGCGGATTGCGGTGTCTCCGCGAGGATGGTCGCCATCAGCTGTTCGCCCCAGAGACGCACCTTCACGGGCAGCTCGTAAGCTTCGATCATCGGGAACCGGTCGTGCATGGCGACCATGAGGTCCTTGGAAAAGCTGGTCGCCCTGGCGATATAACGCGGGAAGTCGGTCCCGAGGTTTTGCCAGAACTCCTGCCAGTGCGGGGTCAGCCAGAGGATCGACTGGACGAACAGGGCCAGCGTCAGAAGATAGACGACCAAGATGCTGCCGCTGCGACTGAAGAGGGCCTCGAACTTGGTGACGATGGGGTCCAGCAGGAAGGCGAACACCAGCGACAGCAGCAAGGGCAGGAAGAGGACCGAGAAGGCGGCGCGCCCCAGCCCGATCAGCGACGATGCCGAGGCGTAGATCGACAGGCCGCAGGCGATCGCCGCCGAGAGGACCAGGAACGCCAATGCGACCTGGCCACGGGTCCAGCCGCGACGTGTCTGGACGGGAAGGCTCATGTGTCGGCTTTCCCTGCCGCGGGAGACGTGTGTCCCTGCAGGTGGAGCCGGCGTATTTCCAGGCTGGCCGCCTGCATGCGTTCGCTGACCACGCGGGTGAGACCGAGGAGGATGCTGTTCGCGACCCCCGGCTTCTTTTCGATCAGGCCCAGCAGGTCTGACCGGAAAAAGCCGATCAATTCCGTCGGCTCGTTGGTGCGTGCCGTGGCGCTGCGCGGCGCAGGGGCGGTCAAGGTGGTTTCACCGAAGAAGTCACCGACGGTCAGGCGGGTGAGTTCGTACTCCTGGTTCTGCACGTCCTTGGCATAGATTGAGACCGAGCCGCTGCGAATCATATACATCCCCGTGCCCGGGTCGCCTTCTTCAAAAACTGTCTCGTTCGCCCGGTAGCTGCGACTGTGGGTGACCTCTTCAAGGGTCCTGAGCGCCTGCGGCGACAGCTCTGCGAAGATCGCCAGGTGCTTGAGAAAATGAGCCAGCGAGTCCTCCCCCGGCTTGCTGCGGAAAATATTTCTCCAAAGAGGGTCCATTGCTCACTCCTGCCGGGTTTGCGCTGCGCGGGCGCGGATGGCTTCAGGGATGGGCTGGTTGATCCGGTAGTTGCGGAAGTGGATTTCTATGTCTTCCTGGATGTCAGGGCGGCGCAGGATGCGCCGCATGCTTTTCGGCAGGTAGAAACCGGCGACTTTGGTGAATTGAACCTCGAAGAGGTCGTCGATCTTGCCGTCGGGGCTGGTCACCTTGATACGCTCCGGCAGCCTGCCGCCCGGGGCGTCGAAGTAACGCATCTCGACAATCAGTTTGCGGCCGTCGGCGAGAAAAATCATCATCTCGTTGACAACCTTGGCCCGGACATCGATATCGAAGACCAGGGCTTTAACCTGCTTTTGCGGCAGGCGGATTCCCGGGGCGTAAAACGACGCACCGAGATCGGTCGGTTCATTGAAGGAGATCTCCAGGCGCTGCAGCAGCTCCTCGGCGAGCACCACTTCCGTGGACTTCACGGTGGCGGCGGCGGCCAGGTTCCGCCGCTGCTCGCTGCGGTCGGCAGGCAGCAGCAGGGCGTTGAGCTCGACGGCCAGGTGCGATGAGACACGGTCGACCATTTGCGCGACGTAAGGTTGCAGAGGTTCCGGCCCGGCGACGATGCCGCCGCCACCGTCCCTCTGCCAGAATTTGTTGATCACGGGAGGCTTCGGCCGCGGAACGTCGGCCACCATGCCGGCTGTCATGCGATCGATCATCTCGGCAATGCGTGACGTTTCGACCGTCACCAGGTAGCTCTTGAGTCCCGGCTGCGCGGCACTGTTCGCGGTCGCAATGCTTTCGAGCATCGCCAGGCGGTTTTCAGCATGAAGCGTGACCGGTAAAGAGAGAAGCAGTACGGCGGCGGTTGTCAGGAGGGCTCGGAACACGACGATTCTCCATTGACAGGCTACCATGGTTGACACCTTGAGAAGCGCATGGCAACGTGTAGAAACAGGTCTTGAAACATGCTTTTTAATCAGGATATTACGAAGATAATCGATTGTTTGGGCAGTTGCAAGGAGCTTCTGTGAGAGATTTCGATCTGCGCCGGCACCCGACCGCCTCAGGCGTCTATCTCATGAAGGACGATGCCGGGACCGTTCTCTATGTCGGCAAAGCAAAGAACCTGCGTGCCAGGTTGCGCTGTTACGTCAAGGCTGATCGCGATACGCGGCCGCAGATCCGTTTCCTCATGGAGCGCGCCGCGACCATCGAAACGATCGTCACCGACACCGAGAAAGAGGCCTTTATCCTCGAAAATACCCTGATCAAGCAGTACCGGCCGCGTTACAATATTCATTTGCGCGATGACAAATCATTCGTTTCCCTGCGGATCGACCTGCGCGAGACCTTCCCGATGCTGGAGGTCGTCCGGCATGTCCGTCCGGACGGAGCACGCTATTTCGGCCCTTTTGCCTCTTCGTCGGCTCTGCGTCAGACTCTGAAGGAAATCTATCGCATCTTCCCGCTCCGCCATTATCCTGAGAGCAGGTGCCGGCAGCGGGGCCGGCCGTGCCTGTTCCACCAGCTCGGCCAGTGCAGCGCCCCCTGTCACGGACTGATCTCCGCGCCTGATTACCGACGCCTGGTCAACGGCGTCATGGCGCTGCTCGAGGGGCGGCATGAAGTGGTCCTCGAAACCCTTCGTCAACGCATGTCGGAGGAGGCCGCAGCCATGCGCTACGAGACTGCCGCCTACCTGCGGGACAAGTGCCGCGCCATCGAGGAAACGGTCGAGCAACAGAAGGTGGTGCGCCACGGTGTGACCGACCAGGATGTGGTCGGCGTTTACCGCCAGGGCGGCGAAGTCGAGATCACGATCCTTTTTTACCGGCACGGAGCGCTCATGGCCCGGCGCAACGACAATCTCGACTGGGAGCGTGACGAGGAGGAGCTGCTGTCCGAGTACCTGGTGCAGTTTTACGGTCGGGACGTGCCGATCCCCGAAGAAATTGTTCTGCCTCTGCCGATTGAGGGGGCGGAGGCCCTGGCGGAATGGCTCTCGGAGCGGCGTGGCCGCCGGGTAAGCGTGACCATTCCGCAACGGGGCCCGCGCCGGGCCCTGGTCGAGCTGGCCAATCGCAACGCTGAAGAGGCCTGGCGTGAACGTGGCAGCCGGGAGGAGGCCCGGCGCGCCGTCCTGACGGAAATCATGCAGAAGTTTCACCTGCGGCGCCTGCCCCATCGTATCGAATGCTTCGATGTCTCGACAATCCATGGGCAAGCGACGGTCGCCAGCATGGCGGTGGTGGTCGATGGCGAGCCGGCGAAGACGGATTATCGCCGCTATCGGGTGAGAACCGTCATTGACAGTGATGATTACGCTGCTCTGCGGGAGGTTCTCCGTCGCCGCTTGCGGCGTGGCAGGGAAGAGTGCAACATGCCGGATATGATCCTGATAGATGGCGGCAAAGGACAGCTTGGCGTGCTGCAAGGGGTTCTCGATGAATTCAGTGCACTGGAAGAAATCGATGCGGTGGGGATCGCCAAGAGCAGGGTCCGCGCCAACGTCCGCGGCCGGACGGTGGAACGCAGCGAGGAACGCTTTTTCCTGCCGGGGCGTAAGAACCCGGTCGTACTGCGGCGCGGTTCCCCGGCGCTGTTCCTGCTGGAGCGCCTGCGCGACGAGGCGCATCGCTTTGCCATTACCCACCACAGGAAAGTTCGCGGCAGGAACCAGTTACGCTCAACGTTGGGTGAAATTCCGGGCGTCGGGCCGAAACGGCAGAGGATGCTGCTGAAACATTTCGGCAGCATGAAAAAAGTGAGCGGAGCCAGCCTGGAAGAGTTGCGGGCTGCTCCGGGTCTTCCCGCAGCGCTCGCCACGGCCATATTCGATCACTTCAACCGACCGGCCGACTGAAGTCGGGATGATGCAAACGGCGGGCGATGAGCATGACCGTCACGCTCGGGCAGGGGGCATGATTTCTCTCTCC
>JBFIMV010000248.1:0-4472 GCA_041611575.1 Desulfuromonadales bacterium
ACCTGAAAAGCATCCTGCGCATCGCCAGCGAGGAAGACCTCGCCCTGGCAGAGACCAACGCCGCACGCGAAAAGGACGCTTACCGTCATTGCGTCGAACGCATCAAGTCGCGGCAGCTCGACATGAAACTGGTGCGTGCCGAATACGCCTTCGACGGCTCGAAGATACTCTTCTATTTCACAGCCGACGGTCGCATCGATTTCCGGGAACTGGTCAAGGACCTGGCGCATTATTTCCATACCCGCATCGAGATGCGCCAGATCGGCGTTCGCGATGAAGCCAAGCTGGTCGGCGGAGTCGGCATCTGCGGGCGTGAACTCTGCTGCTGCAGTTTTCTGACCGAGTTCAACCCGGTCTCGGTAAAAATGGCCAAGGAACAGGGGTTGGCACTCAATCCGACCAAGATTTCAGGCCAATGCGGTCGTCTCCTCTGCTGCCTGGGATACGAATTCGAAACCTACTGCGAGCTGAAAAAGGGGCTGCCCAAGTGCGGCAAGAAGGTCTCCTGGCAGAACCGTGAATGCGAAGTCACCTCCCAGGACATCCTGCGCCAGAAAGTCACATTGCGCGACCCCGAGGGGACCTGCTGCTCGGTGACCCTCGAAGAGCTCCGGAGCGGTCAGGCCAGCCAACCCGCTCCGGAAGCAAAGCAGGGCGAAAGCCACACCAACCGCGTGAACCGCAACAAGCCGAGCAGTGCCGCCGGTCGCAGACCGGCCGGCAAGCCGGAGCGCAGCCGGGAGCGGCCGCCTGCGGCTGACAAGGACATTGTGCAGCCGGCACCGGAAGCAAACGTTGCGGTCGAGACGGGAACCAAGGATGAGAAGTCGCCAGGAAAACGCCGCAGACGCGGACGACGCAGACCGCGCGGTGGGCGCAAACCCGGCCCGGGCACCCAGGGAGAATAGGTCATGACAGCGGCGAAACACTACTACCTGACAACTCCGATCTACTACGTCAACGACGTCCCGCATATCGGCCATGCCTACACCACCCTGGCCTGCGATGTCATGGCGCGCTACAAACGCGCCCGCGGTTACGAAGTGAGCTTTCTGACCGGCACCGACGAGCACGGCCAGAAGGTCGAGAAAGCGGCCCACGCCAAGGGCGAGACCCCGCTGGAGCTCGCCGACCGCGTCGTCAAGCGCTTCCAGTCGCTCTGGGAAAAACTGAACATTTCCCACACCGACTTCATCCGCACATCGCAGGAACGCCACAAGCTGGCGGTTCAGGAGATCTTCCGTCGCATCGAGCAGCAGGGAGACATCTACCTCGGCGAGTACGAGGACTGGTACTGTACGCCCTGCGAAACCTACTGGACCGAGACCAACCTGCTGGACGGCAACTGCCCGGACTGCGGCCGCCCGACCGAAAAGCTCAAGGAAGAGTCGTACTTCTTCCGCATGAGCAAATTCCAGGACCGCCTGCTCGAGCACATCGAGGCCAACCCGGACTTCATCCAGCCGAAGACCCGTCGCAACGAAATCTTAAGCTTCGTCCGCGAAGGTCTGCGCGACCTGTCCATCTCGCGCACCACCTTCTCCTGGGGCATCCCGGTCCCGGGCAATGAAAAGCACGTCATCTACGTCTGGTTCGATGCCCTGACCAACTACATCAGCGGTCTCGGCTTCCCGAACGAGCAAGGCGACTACGCCGACTTCTGGCCCTGCGATGTGCACGTCATCGGCAAGGACATCCTGCGCTTCCACACCGTCTACTGGCCGACCTTCCTGATGGCCGCCGGCCTGCCGCTGCCGAAGAAGGTGTTCGCCCACGGCTGGTGGACCGTCGAGGGGCAGAAGATGAGCAAGAGCCTGGCCAACGTCGTCGAACCGAACATGCTGGTCGACAAGTACGGCGTCGACGCCATCCGCTACTTCCTGCTGCGCGAGGTCCCCTTCGGCCTCGACGGCGATTTTTCGCACAGCGCCCTGGTCCACCGCATCAACTCCGACCTCGCCAACGACCTCGGCAACCTGGTCAGCCGCTCGACGGCGATGCTCAGCAAATACTTCAAAGGTTCGCTGCCAACACCTGGAAAACAGGCAGATATCGACAACGAGCTGATCAGCCGCTTCTCCGGTCAGATCGCGGTAGTCGACGCGCACATGGAGGCCATGGCCTTCAACAAGGCGCTGCAGGCCATCTGGGACCTGGTGAGCGCCGCCAACAAGTACATCGACGACTCCGCCCCCTGGATCCTGGCCAAGGACGACAGCCAGAAAGAGCGCCTCGGCACGGTCCTCTACAACCTCCTCGAAGGCATCCGCCTGATCGGCCTGCTGGTCACGCCCTTCATGCCGGAGACCGGCGCCGCAATCGGCGAGATCCTCGGTCTCGACCCGGAGGACCAGCAGCTGGACAAGCACGACAGCTGGGGCCTGCTCAAGCCCGGCAGCACGGTTGCCAAGGCCGCGCCGCTCTTCCCCAGGATAGAAACGGAATAATACGAGACGTGAGGCGCGAAGTGAGAAGTGAGAGGCGGATCAACGACGGTTTGCCTTCCGAGTTTCATACCTCGCACTTCGCGTCTCGCGCTTCGCACCTCGCACCTCGCGTCTCACGCTTCGCACCTCGCGTCTCACGCTCCGCACCTCTCGATTCGACATTCGATAATTTCCCATGAATAGCCTGAGCTTGAAAACTCCCCTGGTCGACTCCCACGCCCACCTCGACGCCAAGCCCTATCGTGACGACCTCGATGCCGTCCTGCAACGGGCCCGCGACAACGGCGTCGGCTCGATCCTGACCGTCGGCTGCGACCTCGAGAGCTCGCGGGCCAGCGTCGCCCTGGCCCTGCGCTATCCGCAGGTCTACGCCAGCGTCGGCATCCACCCCCACGACGCCGACACGGTCGACGACCGGGTGATGGACGAGCTGACCGGGATGATCGCCACGGTCGGCAAGGTCGTCGCCGTCGGCGAAACCGGTCTCGACTTCTATCGCGACCGCTCGCCGCGCGATCGGCAGCGGGAGGCGTTCCGCCGCCACATCGCGCTGGCCCGCGACACCGGCAAGCCCCTGATCATCCACGATCGCGACGCGCACGACGAGATCCTGCAGATCATGGCCGAGGAGAACGCCCGCGACGCCGGCGGCGTGCTGCACTGCTTCTCCGGCGACCTGGCCATGGCGAAGAAGTGCGTCGAGATGGGTTTCTACATCTCCTTCGCCGGCCCGCTCACCTACCCGAAGAACGACGCCCTGCGCGCCGTCGCCGCCGCCCTCCCCGTCGACGTCATGCTGGTGGAGACCGACTGCCCCTACCTGTCGCCGCAGACGTGGCGCGGCAAGCGCTGCGAGCCCGCCTACGTGCGCGCCACCGCCGAGAAGCTCGCCGAGGTCAAGGGGCTGACCCTCGAGGACGTCGCCCGCATCACCAGCCTCAACGCCTGGCGGCTGTTCGGCATCGGCAGCGTCGACCAGAGCACGCGCATCGCCTACACCATCCGCAACAGCCTCTACCTCAACATCACCAACCGCTGCACCAACAGCTGCACCTTCTGCGCGAAGTTCCGCGACTTCACCGTCAAGGGGCACCAGCTCTGCCTCGAACGGGAGCCGTCGGTCGTCGAAGTCCTCGCCGCCATCGGCGATCCGTCCGCCTACGAAGAGGTCGTCTTCTGCGGCTACGGCGAACCGCTGCTGCGCCTCGACCTGGTCAAGGAGGTCGCCGCCATGCTGAAACGCAGCGGCATGACCGTGCGCGTCAACACCGACGGCCAGGCCAACCTGGTCCACGGCCGCGACATCCTCCCCGAACTGGCCGGGCTGGTCGACTCCATCAGCGTCTCGCTCAACGCCCCCGACGCCGCCACCTACCAGAAGATCTGCCGCTCCGAGTTCGGCGAGCGCGGCTACCAGGCCGTCAAGGACTTCCTGCGCGCCGCCAGGGCCCACATCCCCAGCGTTACCGCCACCGCCGTCGCCATGCCCGGCATCGACATCGCCGCCTGCCGCGAGGTCGCCGAGGAGCTGGGGGTGGAGTTTCGGGAGCGAGTCTACAACGAAGTCGGTTGACGCGGAACACTTGTAATTAAGACATTCCCATGCGGGCAGGAATCTGCTAGATTGAGTGAGGTGTTGTGACGATGTGACAAGCAGGTGAATGAACCGATAGTCCGGGGGGACGCATGAACGATTTTGACAGGCCATCCATTGATTCAATGGGTGGCCTGATTTGTTTGGGACGCGACAACAGCGGGCATTGCTTACACAGTGAACGCTTGAACCGCAAATACATGTACTTGCATGATGAATTCTGTCATGCCCCCACATCACAAATCCTACCGTCATTTGCATGACGCATTCTTGAGTGCGGCGGTGCGTGGGGTGGCGGGAATAGCGATGACCCGATGTGGGATGCAAGAGATGTAATATACTGGAATGACCGATTTTTTGAACGAATAAACGCGTAACTTAGTGCGGCTTATTAGGCCGCAAATTTTCCATCTATTAACTAGTTAAACAGC
>JBFIMV010000249.1:0-4451 GCA_041611575.1 Desulfuromonadales bacterium
AAAGCACGGTTGGAGTGTCCATCAGTTACGCATTCTAATTGACTTATAGCGAATAAAGTGAGTTTTTCACGCAAAAGAGCCGCCTGGTCTTCGCGACCGGGCGGCTTTTCTTCATGCTGAAATGACACGTCCCAGAGGTTATTTCTTGTGGCAGTCCATGCAGCCGTTCGGGGCCCCTTCTTTCTTGTGGCAGTCCCTGCAAAGGACATGCGCGACATCCTTGGTCAGGCCGAAAGCTGCGGGGGTGGCGCTGCCGTGGCAGGTCGAGCACGCATAGGTCTCGGCGTGCATGCCGTGCGGGAAAGTGACATTACCGTAGCTGGCTTCGAGGACCAGCTCTTTCGGCGCGGCGGCCGCCGGTTTCTGGGTTGTCGTGGCGGTTTTTGCCGCCGCAGTCTTGTCAGTGGCTGATGCCACGGCCGCCGTTGCCGCTGTTGTCACCGCCGCTGTCGCGGCAGCGGCGGTGTCGGCGGCTTTCTCCGCAGTTTCAGTGGCCGCAGCGACCTTTTCCTGCACCTGCGCTGGTACGGGCGCCGCTCCCGCCGCAGCGGTGGTTTCCGTAGCCGGCGTCATGGCCGGCGTCTTGTCCGCTGGCTCCTGAATGGCGCTGGCCGGTTGCGCCGCTGGTTCAGTCTTGTCCGCCTCGGCCGTGGCCGGCGCCGGGGCCTTTTCCTCGCTGGCGGTCGGGGGCTGAGGCGTGGCCGGTGGCGTCTGTGTTTTGGGCGTTTCACCCGAATCGCAGCCGCCGATCAGCAAGAAGAATCCCAGGACGATCAGATAGAGAACCCGTTGCATGTTTCTCCCCTTTCAATGTGTGTTATTGGCGTTGCCGTTATTGTATCAGCCGTTTGCGGAATTTCCAGAGGTTGGAGCTGTTTACAGGAGGAGCGAGCAAGGTGGTCACGTGCGAAGTGGCCGTCCGCATTTGTGCGTCAGCTTTGCCAGGGTGTCTATTCCTCGAGATTATCCGGCAACGAATTTCAGCGACACCGAGTTGATGCAGTAACGCAACCCGGTCGGCGGCGGGCCGTCGTCGAAGACATGCCCGAGGTGGGCTTCGCAGCGGCTGCAGTGGACCTCGTTGCGCACCATCAGCCAGCTGCGGTCCTTGCTGAGTCCGATGTTCTCTTTCGCGATCGGCTGGGAGTAGCTCGGCCAGCCTGATCCGGAGTCATACTTGTGATCGGAATGAAACAGGTCCTGTCCGCAGCAGATGCACTGGTATACGCCCGGCCGGTAATGTTTGTCGTATTCGCCGCTGAAGGCCCTCTCCGTACCGTGGCCACGGGTGACGCGGTATTGTTCCGGCGAGAGCTGGGCCCGCCATTCGTCTGCGGTCTTAACCACCTTATCGGTCATGATGTATTTCCCTTCGGCCGCTGATCAGACCCTGAACCCGTCATCGACCCGGGCGAAAAGCCCGCCTGCGGCAGTCAGATCACTTAACAGGGCCAGCACAACACCGGTTGAGAGGGTTTTGATGAATCGACGGCGATGCATGCGGCACCCGATACAAAAATTGTAAAATGCGAATGACCTGCTTGCGCCATCCGCTCCGCGCAAAAGCAACGATTTCATACTATCACAGTGGCCGGATCCCTGCATGGGCGGGTCAAGAAGAGAATATCCCTGATGAAAAATTGCAATTTACTCGCTGCAAAATCGGAACGAAATGATAAGATTGAGCAGGTTAACGCGAAAGGTGGGCAACTCTCTCACAAGGACTGCAATCATGAACAAATATTTTCGCTTGCTGATACCCGTCCTCCTTATGTTCTCTCTCGCCGCGTGCCTGGCCCCCTCCGGCAGCACCCCCAATGAAGAACGAGCGGCGATCCAGCGCATGCATGATGATACGCTCGCGCGGCTCTTCACCGAACGGCCGGAGGCCCGCGAGGTTGTCGATAAAGCGGCCGGCTACGCCGTTTTCAGTAACGTCAACGCCCAGATACTCTGGCTCGGCGGTGGCGGCGGCTACGGGGTTGCCGTTGACGCCGCCTCCAAGTTCAAGATTTACATGAAGATGGCTCAGGTTGATGTTGGTCTCGGGCTCGGCCTGCAGGACATCCGGGTTGTCTTCGTCTTCCACAGTCGCCGGGCGTTCGACAACTTTGTCTATCGAGGCTGGGAATTCGGTGCCCAGGCAGATGCCGCTGCCAAGGCACGGGACAAAGGCGTTTCGGCCACTGGTGAGATTTCCATCGATGCCGAGACGACCATCTACACCATGACGGAATCAGGGCTGATGGCCAAGGTCAACCTGTCCGGCACCAAGTACTGGCAGGACAATTCCCTGAACAGTCCTTAAGGGACAAGGGATATTTGGCACTGTGCAAGGAAAGGCCGGCAAACATGCCGGCCTTTCCTGTTCGGAGCCTGCCGATTACGCGTCAAATGCCCTTGATCCAGGCCAGGTCGAGCTGGAAAGGGCCCACCTGCCGGTCGGCAATGAAGAGTCCGATACTCCTGATGCGGGTCGTATCAAGCGGGGCGACAGTGGTCAAGAGGATGCCGTGATGGGTCGGGGTGAAGGCGTCGAAGGGCAGGGCGATCTCCTGCCAGGTCTGCTGCCGGGTGGCGAAGGTCGCCTGGTAGCTGACGCCGTCAAAGAAGTCGTCGTTGCGCAGGCTTATCTTGTAATTTTTTCCGTCACCCCTGAGGCGCAGGACCAGTTCCTGAAAATCGCTCAGATCAAGTTCAAATGTCCCTGAGCGAATCGAGGCAAAGCCGCCATTGTTCTCGAGCGAGACGATCCCGGAAAAGCGCATGCCGGTTCCTTCGATATGCTCTGCGTGGCTTTGCGAGTTACCGCCCATGATTCGGTCATCTATGGCATGCCAGGGGGTGACTGCTTCCTGCTTGGCAAAATCGACTATCTTGTCCGTACCGGCAAGGGTCATCTCCGTCTCCATGGTTGGTCCGGCTTCCTGCGCCGGAGGATTGATGGCGATCGCTGTGCGGCGCTGTTCAGGTTAGGCTTCTACCGCGTCTCGATTGATGATGTCAAGCGAAGTGACGGCTGTTGCAAAGACGAATGAGCCTCTAAGGCCACCGTAATATGATTCGTCAATTAACGGCTTCGTTTATTGAGTCGGCCACTTCTTCTGGAACGCATGTGGCTCCCATGGTATCGTTCAACTGTGGTTTGCGATCAAGGAGTCGGGTTACGCATCATGTCGCTGTTGAGATCTCTGCTCGCATTGCTCATTCCATGCATGCTTTTCGTTGCTGCCCTGCTGATCAATAAGGTGGTTGACGTTCCTGTTGCATGGCAACCGCTTCTCCGTTTTTTCCCCCCCGCCGCCGCCGTCCTGGCGGCACTGCTCGGTTGGCGATTCAACCGCCTCCGCGTATTCTGGGTCATCCTCCTGATGCTGATCGTCGAACGTTCCCTGGCCCTTTCAGCGACACCCCTCGCGCGGGACTATGTCTTGCGGCTGTCGGCAATGCTTGTCCCCCTCAACCTGCTGTTGATCAGCTGGTGGTCGGAGCGCGGCCTCTTCACCATGCATGGCCTGCTGCGCGGCAGCCTGCTGCTGGCCCAGGCCGGTGGCGCGTACTGGGTTTACCGCGAAAAGGCAGGTGCGGTGGTCGCCTGGCTGGAGCGACCTCTGGTCAAACTCCCCTTTTCCGCAGAGTGGCCTGTGGCACAGTTGGCCATGCTTTGCATGCTCATCGGCCTGGTTGGTCTGGCCGTACGTTTCCGGGAGCGGTCGGAACCTCTGGAGGGGAGTTTCTTGTGGGCCCTGGCCGCGATTGCCGCCGGTTTCTGGTGGCCCGGCGATATTCTCTATTGGGGTGGGGTGGCCGTCCTGATTCTCGCCGTGGCGGTCATCGAGGGCAGCTTTTCAATGGCCTTCCACGACGAACTGACCGGCCTGCCTGCCAGGCGTGCCATGAATGAATTCCTCCTCAGGGTCGGCCGTCGTTACACGGTGGCGATGGTCGATGTCGATCATTTCAAGAAAGTCAACGACACCCATGGCCATGATGTCGGCGATCAGGTCTTGCGCATGGTGGCGACCTGCCTGCGGCGGGTCGGCGGGGGAGGGCGGGCATACCGCTACGGCGGCGAAGAATTCGCGGTGATCTTCCCGAACAAGGAGCTGGATCGGGCACTCCCCCATCTCGAGGAGTTGCGTGAGACGATTGCCCGCGCCGGCTTCACTCTGCGTGGCCGCAAGCGGCCCAGGAACAAGCCGGAGAGAAAACGGGGGCGGCAGGTCGGTGAAAAGCGGCTGCAGGTGACGGTCAGTATCGGAGTCTCAAGCCGTGACGAGCGCAACACAACTCCCCAGCAATTGATCAAGGCGGCCGATCAGGCCCTCTACCGGGCAAAAAATGGAGGGCGCAATCGGGTTTGTGCCGTTTGATATGTACGATGCGGTCTCCGGTGCAAACCAGGAACCGAGCCTGATGTGCAAACGGAAGCGGCCACCGGATCAACCGGT
>JBFIMV010000250.1:0-4449 GCA_041611575.1 Desulfuromonadales bacterium
CCATCCGGGTCCGCCTGACATTCTGGTACGCCATGACACTGGCTGTCATCCTGGCAGTCAGTGCTTTGTTTTCGTATCATTATTTCTCCCACAACCTGCGTACCCAGGTTGACCGGCAGGCACGGGAAATCGCACGAAAGCTCGACCTGGAGCGTTCTGATCTCCTGCTTAATAAATCCCCCTTTCTGGACTGCGACAACCTCCAGACGCTGGTTCACAATGAGAACTGGGGGGCTTATATCGTGCTGCGCGACTCCACCCTGCAGCGCGCCTGTTCTTCAGACAATCTGTTGGCCGGTGACCTCCCTTTCGGCCCGGTAGCCCGCCAGCAGGTGCGCTGGTTGAACGAGCACCTGGAGACTGTCGAGCAGGAAAATGGCGGACAGTTAAGGCTCCTCACCAGGCCGTTGGTGGAGAATGACAGGCTGCTGGGCGTCATTCAGGTGGGGCAGGAACTCGGTCCCCTGCAGCAGACGATCGAAGAGCTGCGCCTGATCTACCTGGTGGTTGGTCCGTTTGCGATCTTCTGGCTCTGCATCGGCTGCTGGTTGCTGGCGGAGCGGACCCTGGCGCCCATTCTGGAAGTGACGGAAGCGGCCCAGGGAATCACGGCCGACAACCTGTCGCGCCGCCTGCCGCTTGGCAACCATCCTGACGAGTTGTCGCAGATGGTGAGCAGTCTCAACCAGATGCTCGATCGCCTCGACAAGTCGTTCCGCCGCGTCCGCCAGTTCTCGGGAGACGCCTCCCATGAGCTGCGCACCCCGTTGACCATTCTGCGTGGCGAGACCGAGGTCACCCTTCGATGGGCAAAGCACCCCGACGAGTTCCGTGACATGCTGCGTTCCAACATGGAGGAGATCGACCGCATGGAGCGCATCATCGGCAGCCTGCTGACCCTGGCCAAGAGCGAGGCGGGAGAATTGACGCTGGAGCTTAAGGAGCTCAGCCTGAGTGACCTGGTTCAGGAGCTCTACCTGCAGGGGCGAATCCTCTGCGAGCCGAAGCAGATCGATGCGCAACTCATATTGCAGGTCAGCGAAGAGATTCGCATCCGCGGCGACGATCTTCGCCTGCGCCAGCTCTTTCTCAACCTGATCTCCAACGCGATCAAGTACACGTCGGAACACGGCCGGTTGGAAATCATCCTGGCCGTGGAGAATGATTTCGCCAGAATTGATATTGCTGATACCGGCATCGGTATTCCGCCAGAGCACCTCCCGCACATTTTCGATCGTTTTTACCGGGTTGACAAGGCGCGCAACCGCATGGACGGCGGGACCGGCCTCGGTTTGGCGATTGTGAAGTGGATTGCCGAGGCCCACGGTGGCAGCATCACGGTCAAGTCGTCGGTCGGCAAGGGGAGTACTTTCTCGGTGCGACTGCCGATCCAGGGCCCCGTCAACGGCAGGCATCCCAAAACCACCATCCTCGAATAATCGCGCCAGCAGCATCCTTTCCGGGTCATTTCCTGAAGGTGCGTCAATTGACAAGGCGCCATGCGCTTATTAAATTGACGGTATACCAATCGAGGAGGTAGCCATGACAGTATCCTTGCGTAACCCTTTCGCCTTTCTTTCGCTGGGCCTGTTTTTATTCTGGACATCGCCAGCGATGGCCGATGTACCTGATTTTGCCACTTTGTCAGCCCAGTTGAAGCCCGCGGTCGTCAACATCAGCACGGCAAAGACCGTCAAGCCGCGTGCGCCTTCCTTCCGGCCGCCCCGGGTGCCGGGCGGCAACGATTTCTTCGATGAGTTTTTCGAACGATTCTTCCGCGACATGCCGCAGACGTCCCGTAAAGAACGTTCTCTCGGCTCCGGGTTCATCATCTCCGAGGACGGTTATATCCTGACCAATGACCATGTGGTCGATGGCGCAGATGAAATCAAGGTGAAGCTGTCCGATGGCCGGGAATTCAAGGGCGAGGTGCGCGGACTCGACAGCAAGCTCGACCTGGCGCTGATCAAGATCGACGCCGGCGAGAACCTGCCGGTCGCCAGGCTCGGCGACAGCGACGCGATCCGCGTCGGCGAGTGGGTCATGGCGATCGGCAACCCCTTCGGTCTCGCGCAAACGGTAACCGTGGGAATCGTTTCCGCGCAGGGGCGGGTGATCGGCGCCGGCCCCTACGATGATTTCATCCAGACCGATGCTTCGATCAACCCGGGCAACTCCGGCGGGCCGTTATTCAACGTCAAGGGTGAAGTCATCGGCATCAACACTGCCATCGTCGCCGGCGGCCAGGGGATCGGCTTCGCCATCCCGGTCAACATGGCCAAGCAGATCATCCCGCAGCTGCGAGACAAGGGGCAGGTCACCCGCGGCTGGCTGGGGGTGACCGTGCAGGCGCTCAATGAAGAGCTGGCAACGTCCTTCGGCCTCAAGGAGACCCGCGGGGCGCTGGTCAATGAAGTGGTCAAGGGTTCTCCTGCCGAGAAAGCCGGTCTGCAGCGCGGCGACATCATCTTTGAGTACGATGGCCAGCCGGTCAAAGACATCAATGATCTGCCGCGACTGGTTGCGGCGACCCCGGTGGACAAGGTGGTCAAGGTCAGCATCTACCGCGACGGCAAGGAACGGACCGTCAAGGTCAGCATCGGCCGCCTGGATGACGGAGAGATCAAGCAGCCCGCTTCACCCGAAGGCGGTGACACGACCCTCGGCATGGGCCTCGCCAACCCCACGCCCGAACTGGCGGCACGTTTCGGCCTCGACGAGGCGCAGGGGATCCTGATCGTCCGGATCGCGCCCGACGGGCCGGCCGCCGCGGCCAACCTGCGGGTCGGCGACCTGATCCTCGAGGCCGACGGCAAGACCGTTGCCGCGGTGAAGGATTTCGAGAAGGTCGTCGACGGGTTGGGCTCGAGGAAGGTCCTGCGCCTTCTCATCAAGCGCAAGGCGACACTGCTTTACACCACGGTGACTCTCAAGTAGCAATCGACTTGGGACCATGTCGATCTAGCCCCCGCAGCAGATGTTGCGGGGGCTTTTGTTTGTGCGGGACCAAATCCAATAACAAGGATCACGCAGGAAAGGCCAATCCTTGCCACCAAGTCACCAAGACGCAAAGAGAAACTCGGATGATTCGGGTTTCGCAAACACAATAAGGACGTCCTTGGTGTCTTGGCGTCTTGGTGGCGATAAACCGTTTGTCGGTATATAGGCCCGTTCGGCTTGAGGTTGCACAGCAAGAAAAGAGCCCGGCCGGAAGTCCGGCCGGGCAGTGCATGAGGCAAAACGTGTTCTGTTGCTTTTAGAAACGGTAACCGACACCCATCGAGCCGCGGTAGGCGGTGCCGTCCATGTCGCCATAGACGTAGGGGTTGTCGTCGATGAACCACTGGACGCCGGCATTGGCGGCCACATACAGGGCGGGGGTGAACTGGTACTTGCCGCCCAGGCTGACTTCCGCCTGCTTGAAGCGCAGATCGGAGTATTCGGTCATGTGACCGATGTCGAAGGTGTAGAGAGTAAACACGGCCGGGTCGTCGACGATCGACGGTGCCGTGAGGTTGAGGCTGGTCCATTCCGACTTCGCGTCGCTGTAGAACAGACCGGTGTTCAGGTTGAGCTTCTCAGTCGCCTGGTAATCGGCGGTGAGGGAAAGAGTGTGAACTTGGCTGTCGTACTCGGTGGTGTCACAGGTCGCCCCAAACTGGGACGATACGATGATACCCGCTCAGCCATCGTACCAGCCCTGGCAGAAGTCAGACTCCGTGCTCTGGGCGTGGTAGTTGTATGCAAGGGTTAAGTTGAGCTTGTCCGACGGGGCATACCAGACGGAGACCCCGGGGCTGTAGGTCTGCTGTTTCCAACTCGAATGATCGAGCTCATTTTCCTCGATCTTGGCACGCAGGGTCACTGTCGCCGCGAGATTGGCGCGCGGGCTCCAGGTCACCGAGGCCTTGCCTTCGTGCACGTCCTCCGGCTGGTTGCTCAGGTCGGCGACGCGCCGGTCGTAGAATTCGATGCCGTAGGTCGGGCCGTAGTGCAGCCAGTAGCCGGGCTGCCAGGTGGTCGAGTCGCCGTACGAGGTGGCGACGCTGCCGTCCTTGTCGGTGTAAGGGAGCCCGGTGACCGGGTCATTGTACAGGGCGGCGTCTTCATAGATGAACGGCCGGTCGTAGTGGGTGAAGGTGTAGTTCGCCCGGACGTTCACGCCTTTGGCCGGCCGGGTCTTGAGGCCGGCCTTGATGGTGTGAACCTTGGTGTCTTCATGGTGATCGTCTTCACGCTGGATCGCCTGGAACTCGTAGCCGAGGCGCAGCGTGGAGTAGCTGCTCAGGCGGTAGAGGGTGTCGGCGCCGAGGGTCAGGACGTCGCGATTCAGCGTCGAGTGGCGCTCGGTCACCGGGTTGCCGGGGTTAAAGGCGGGATTGAACGGTGCCGCCGGATTAAACGGATCTTCCAGCCCGTGGCTGGTGTTCGGGTTGATCGGGAAAAAAC
>JBFIMV010000251.1:0-4448 GCA_041611575.1 Desulfuromonadales bacterium
ATCGGCTTCCGTCCCCGGGTGTTCATGAACCAGTTCGACAACCTGGTCGTCTACGCCAACGACATCGACAGTCGCAGCAGCCTGATGCAGGGGCTGTTCGTCGTCGAAAAGAAAGAGGATGCGACCGCCTGGGTTTTTGCCGACAGCGGCACCATCCTGAGCGACGAAAAAAACGAGACTGTGGTCCTGCGCCTGCAGAACGGCGTCATCCATCGCCAGAAGGCGGGGTCAGCCGACAACTACCAGCTGATCCATTTTCGCAATTACGATGTCCGACCGGAAGTCGCCGCTGCAACCGTCAAGGAAAGACCCCAGAAAGTAAAACCCAAGGCCATGGCAACGCAGGACCTCTGGCACGGTCAATCCGCCCTGAACAGTGAAGATGCTAAAGCCATGCGTGCCGAGCTGCACCTCAGGCTGTGCTCGCCGCTCGCCCCGCTGCTGTTCGTTCTCTTCGGCCTCCCCTTCAGCATCCAGTCGCACCGCTCGGGACGCAGCGGCGGCTTCGTCATGGGGCTGATCATCTTCCTCGGCTACTATTTTATTCTCTCGACCGCCTTCACCCTGACCAAGGAAGCCGGCATCTCGCCGTTGCTGACCTTCTGGCTGACGCACCTGCTGATGTTCGCCGGTGGCATATTTCTCCTGCGGCAGGCGTCCCTGGAGCGCCCCAATCCGCTGGTCGTCCAGGTCGACCGCATCCTGACCTCCCTGCAGAAACGAATGCGCAGACATGTCGACGCTTGACCGTTACATTTTCAGCACCTTCGCCAGGAACCTCTTCCTGGTCCTGCTCATCCTGGTCGCGCTCTACAGCCTGATCGAGTTCCTGGAGAAGGTCGACGACCTCATCGAACACCGTGCGGCGTTCAAATATTACCTGCTCTACCCGCTCTACCATATGCCGGTGCGTATTTCCAACTCCCTGCCGATGGCCGTGCTGCTGGCGACCTTTGCCACGATCGGCGGCTTTTCGCGCACCAACCAGCTGACCGCCATGACCGGCGGCGGCCTCGGCCTGGGCCGGATCAGCCGCTCCCTGTTCCTCGGCAGCCTCGCCCTCGCAGTCCTGGTCTTTCTCGCCAACCTCTGGGTGCTCCCCTGGTCGTCACGTGAATCGGACTACCTGCTCCGGACCGAAATCAGGGGGAAAACCTCGGCGAGCGCCGTGACCGAAAATATCTTCCTGCGCGACGGGATGCGCATCATCAGCATCGCCAGCGCCTTCCCGGCGAAAGACCTCCTGCTCGACCTGACGGTCGTCGATTTCGACGAGCAGTTTCTTCCTACCCGGCGCATCCAGGCCAGACAGGCAACACATCTGCAGAACGGCCAGTGGCAACTGCAGGACACTGTCACCTGGGTGTTTGACAACACATCCCGCGGCGTCGCGTCTTTCAAACGCCAAAAGGAACTGCTGCTCGACCTGAAACGTCAACCCGCCGACATGTTGCAGCTCTGGGACAAACCCGAGGAGCTGACCTTCGGCGAGTTGCTGCGCATGACGGATAAATTACGCGCCGAAGGGTATGATCCCCGCCCTTATCAGATGGAGCGCCAGGGACGGGTCGCCCGTGCCGTCGTACCGATCATCATGGTGCTGGTCGGCATTCCTTTTGCCCTGCAGCGTGGACGCAATGCCAGCTTCGCGATCGGCGTGGTCATCAGCCTGGTGATTTTTCTGGCCTACTTCGCTCTCACAGCCACCTTCACCGTCCTTGGTGCGGCGGCGGTATTGCCACCACTGATTGCTGCCTGGGCCGCCAACCTGCTGATGGTGCTGGTCGGCATCTGGCTGCTGCTGCACACCCAGGGCTGATACGCAATGTCATACCCGGATGCTCTTCAGGCCGACCGGCATGACATCTTTTGACAATCTTTTACCCGGCCATGACGACATTTCAGGGACGCCATGCTCCAATCGAGACAAACAGGAACAGCAACATCCACGTCCGGTCTCGAAAGGAGCACATCATGAAAACCGTCCGCCTCTTGAATCGCATCATCCTCACTCTCCTCCTGCTTGCCACCCCCGCCATGGCCGGCGACCTGGTCAACTGTGTCGTCGATCTCGATCGTGACCTGCTGACCGCAGGCACGACCCAGACGGCCGTTATCCGCGTCAATCTCGAAGCGCGGCTGCCTGAAGACCGCATGGAGCGGCCGCCGGTCAACCTGGTGCTGGTGCTCGACCGCTCCGGCTCGATGTCCGGGGACAAGATCGCCAAGGCCCGCGAGGCCGCGATCGAAGCGTTGCGGCGCCTGAATGGCCGTGACCGCTTCGCCCTGGTGGCCTACGACCACCAGGTCGAAACCCTGGTCCCCTCGCAGAGCGCAGCCAACACGGCCTGGATCGAGGAACGCATCCGCCGGATCCAGCCGGGCGGCAACACAGCGCTCTTCAGCGCCGTCAGCCAGGGGGCCGCCGAAGTGCGCCGCCACCTTGGCAGAGGCTACATCAATCGCATCGTTCTTTTATCCGACGGCCTGGCCAACGTCGGCCCGAGCAACCCCTCCGACCTCGGACGGCTCGGCGCGGCGCTCCTCAAGGAGGGCATTTCGGTCACCACCGTCGGCGTCGGCACCGGCTACAACGAAGACCTGATGGCCCAGCTGGCCGACCGCAGCGACGGCAACCATTACTTTGTCGCCGACAGCCGCGACCTGCCGCGCATCTTCGCCGCCGAGCTCGGCGATGTCCTGAGCACCGTCGCCCGCCGGGTCGTCATTGAAATCGACTGCCCGGACGGCATCAGACCGCTACGCATCATCGGTCGGGAAGGAAGGATATTGAACAACCGGGTTGAACTGCGCATGAACCAGCTGTACGGTGGCCAGAACAAGTACGCCCTGGTCGAAGTCGAGGTGCCGGCCGGACGCCCCGAGCAGGTGATCACCCTGGGCCAGGTGCGCTGCAGCTACGAGAACGCCTTGACCTCGAAAAACGAACAGAGCGAAACGCAGATTGTCGCCCGCTACAGCGCCGACCGGGACAAGGTCAAGAAGTCAATCGACACGGCGGTGCAAAAAGACGTGATCGCCAACGAGATCGCCGAGGCCCGCGACAAGGCGCTCGATCTCTACAACGCCGGTCGCAAGGACGAAGCTGTCAGGGAATTGCAGCAGCGCCAGCAGCGGATCGAAGAGAAGGCCACGGCCATAGGCGCTTCGAGCCTGGCCGCTCCGGCTGCCGCCCTGGCCGATGAAGCAGCGGAATTCGAAGGTGACGCTCTCGACAGCAGCCGCAAGAAGGAACTGCGCTCGGAAAGTTACAAGGTGCGCAAGCAACAGAAGGACTACTGAGGAGCAGGGCGTGCGACGGGAGAGTGTCTTGAGAACAACCGGGAGAAGACGACCATGACCGGCGCACGCCCACTCATCATTGCCTGGCTGCTCCTGCTGACCGCAGCCCTGACCATCGGCGGGTTGGCGATCCACCTGCTGCGCATCCAGGACCAGAACCTGGCGGTCGCCGCGACGGAATCGCAGCGACAGAGGCTCGCCACCGCCGCGGAATCGATCGGCCTGGCCGTCATCGAGGCACGCGACACTCTGAGCGAATCACTTCTGGCCCTGCCGGCCGACAACCTGATCGACACCCTCGAAACCTGGCGCCTCGACAATCCCCTGGTGCGCAACGTCTTCGTCTGGCAGTCCGGCAGCGGGCTGCTCTTCCCGGACCCGCAACAACCGACCCGCGACGAAGAGCAAGCCTTCGTGCAGCGCTACTTCGAGCTGTTTGCCGGGCGCGCCGACTGGTCGACGCCGCCCCCCGACGAACCGACCGCTTCCGGCCAGGTACAGGCAAGACGTGAACTGCGCGACCTGGCGAAATCCGTCGCGGCCGAAGTCGCCAGCGCTCCAGCCATGCCGGCAGCGACCGGCTGGCTCCCCTGGTTCTGGGGCGACGGGCTGCACCTCCTGGTCTGGGCGGATCAGCCCGGCGGCAAACGCTGCGGCCTGGAAATCGAAATGGCCGCCCTCCTGGCCCGCCTGGTCACCGCCCTGCCGGAACCTTATGAAGCTCATGAGACCCTGGCCCTGCTCGACGACCAGGGGCAGGCGGTCCACCAACGCGGCGCCGCCGACCTCAGCAACCGGCAGGCGATGACCATGGCCGTACCGATCGGCAGCGCCCTCCCCCACTGGCAACTTGCCCTTTACAACGACGCCGAGGCACGGCCGGCAACCCAGGGCGTTCTCCTGCTGGGGGGTCTGCTGACCCTGGTGCTGGTGGTGGCCATCCTGCTCGGCGGTTCTCTGCTCCTCTGGCAGGCCCGACGCAGCCTGCGCGACGCCCGCCGCAAGACCGGCTTCGTCGCCAACGTCTCCCACGAACTGAAAACTCCCCTCACCACCATCCGCATGTACAGCGAGATGCTCGAAGAGCAGACGGACATCGAACCGGAGCGCCGGATGCGCTATCTCGGCATCATCGGCAGCGAGTC
>JBFIMV010000252.1:0-4403 GCA_041611575.1 Desulfuromonadales bacterium
GCGCAAGAAGACGCTGCTGATTCGTATCGAGGATCATCTGGAATAAACCGAAGGCGCCTCGAGGCGCCTTCGGTTTATTCCAGATGATCCTCGATACGAATCAGCAGCGTCTTCTTGCGCACCACGTCAAACTGATCGATCTCCGCCAGGGCGGCGCGCATGTTGCGCTCCTCGGCCTCGTGGGTCATGAAGACGATCGGCACCGCGTCCGCCTCGTGGCGGTGCGGCTGAATCATCGACTCGATGCTGATCTCGTACTTGCCGAGCACGCCGGCGATCTTGGCGAGCACCCCGGGCCTGTCGCTGACAGTAAACCTTAAGTAATAGGGTGTAACAACCTGTTCCATCGGCTTTATTTGGTAATTCGCCATGTCCGCCTGCCGACAGCCGAGGGCCGGCGTGCGGCAGACGGACGAGGAGGAAATGTCGCGCGCGATGGCCAGGACATCGCCCATGACGGCGCTGGCCGTGGCGTTCATGCCGGCGCCGTAACCGGAGAGCATGACCGGCCCGGAGAAGTCGCCGACCAGGCGGATGCTGTTGTAGACGCCGCCGATCGATGCGAGCGGATAATCGGTCGGCACCATGGTCGGGTGGACGCGCGCCTCGATGCGGTCGCCGTCGCGCTTGCCGATCGCCAGCAGTTTGAGCTTGTAGCCGAAATCGCGGGCGAACTCGATGTCGAGCGCGCTGACGCCGGTGATCCCCTCGGTGTAGATCTGCTTGAAGTCGACCCGCGTGCCGAAGCAGAGGCTGACGAGCAGTGCGAGCTTGTGGGCGGTGTCGATCCCTTCGACGTCGAAGGTCGGATCGGCTTCCGCGTAACCCTTCTTCTGGGCCGCGGCCAGGACATCGGCAAAATCCTCACCCTTCTCGTCCATGCGGGTCAGGATGTAATTGCAGGTGCCGTTGAGGATGCCGTAGAGGCTGGTGAAGTTGTTGGCGCCGAGGTTCTCCTTGATGGCCGAGATCACCGGGATGCCACCGCCGACCGAGGCCTCGTACATCACGTCGACGCCGGCCTCCTCTGCGGCGCGGAAGATCTCCTCGCCATGCATGGCCAGCAGGGCCTTGTTGGCCGTGACCACGTGCTTGCCATTGCGGATGGCCCGCAGCACGAAGCTGCGCGCCGGCTCGTAGCCGCCGATCAGCTCGATGACGACCTTGATCTCCGGGTCGTCGAGCAGGGCGCCGGCGTCGCTGCCGAGCACGCCGGGAGCAAGCTGCACCCCGCGGTCGGTGGTGATGTCAAGGTCGACAACCCGCGTCAGTTCGAGATTGACCCCGGCGCGGCTGGCGAGCAGCGCGGCATTCTGCTGGAAAATTTTGACGACTCCGGTGCCGATGGTCCCGAAACCGAGGAGTCCGACTTTGATGTTCTGCATGGTCAGCTTGCCCTTGTTCCTGTGCTGGTGAGTGGCCGCGGCTGAGCCGGGCGTGGTTATCGATTGCCGGCCTGCCCGTCTCCGCCGGCGAGCGGCAGACAGGACAAACGGCAGGTGAGAATGTCGCGACCCAGGGATGCCAGGGTCGATTCGACCTGGGCCTGCAGGTCAGCGGCGCCAATCTCCTCGTGCGGGCTGAGGCCGATGGCGATCTTGCGGAAACCGGCCTTGTTGACGATTTCCAGCATGTGCCGCACGAGCGAAGCGTGGGTTTCGCGACAGAGCCCCAGCCAGGGGCCGCCGCCGATGAACAGCACCCAATCGGTCTTGAGCTTGCCGTTGCTCTGCAGCAACACGTGCTCGCCGGCCTTCCCCTTGACCTGGCCGGCCAGCAGCATGCGCGTCAACTGGCCGTCCAGACGCCAGTCGAGCAACGCCGCCGGGCCATCGAGCGGACGCTGGTCGCTGAAGAAGAAGGCCACGACCACGTCACCCGCCAGTTGATCGGCGGGGAGATCGGTGCGTTCCAGCCTGGTCATGGAGCGGTCGGCCGGCACTTGCGGGAGAGATGATCGAGGACGCCGTTGATGAAGGGCGGCGTCTCCTCGGTACCGAAACGTTTCCCCAACTCGATGGCTTCGTTGATCACCACGTTGTGCGGCACGTCAGGACAGTGCAGCAGCTCGAAGGAGGCCAGCCGCAGAATCGCCAGGTCGACGCGCGCCATGCGGTCGAGCGCCCAGTTGGTCGAGTAGGAGTTCACCAGGCTGTCGATTTCCTCAAGGTGCTCGGCGACGCCGTTCACCAGGTGCTCGGCAAAGCGCCGCACTTCCGGTGACTGCGGCTCTTCGACCTCCTCGACAGCGTCGCCGAGGACATCGTTGCGGAACCGGAAGCTGCTCCAGAAGTCGTCCAGCAGCTTGACGAGGGAGCCACCCTCGTGGTCGGCAAGGCTGTAAAGTATCTTGAGCGCCATCTCGCGCCCCTGACGTCGGATGCCACGCGCCATCGGCTTACAGCGACCGGTAGAGGTTGGCCATCTCGACCGCGGCCATGGCGGCATCGAAACCCTTGTTGCCGGCCTTGCTGCCGGCGCGCTCGATCGCCTGCTCGATGCTGTCGGTGGTCAGCACGCCGAAGGCGACCGGGATGCCCGACTCCATGGAGACGCTGGCGACCCCCTTGGTGACCTCGGCGCTGACATAATCGAAATGCGGCGTCGCACCACGGATGACGGCTCCCAGGCAGACGATGGCGTCGAACCGGCCGGACTGGACCATCTGCTTGGCCGCCGGCGGGATCTCGAAGGCGCCGGGGACCCGGACGATGAGGATGTCTTCCTTCTCGGCGCCGTGACGCAGCAGGGCGTCGATGGCCCCTTCGACCAGTCGATCGCTGATGAAGCTGTTGAAGCGGCTCACCAGCAGCCCGACGCGCAACCCCTTGGCGTCCAGTTTTCCTTCGACAATCTTGGGCATGACGTGCCTCCCGTATGACATGGTCCGGATACAACCGCTTCCGGAGCTATAGATTTTCCAGCAGGTGACCGAGCTTCTCCTGCTTGGCCTTGAGGTACTTGATGTTGGTCTTGGTCGCCGGCATCTCGATCGCCACGCGTTCGACGATCTCCAGGCCATACCCCTCGAGGCCGATGATCTTGCGCGGGTTGTTGGTCAGCAGGCGGATCTTGCGCACGCCGAGATCGTTGAGGATCTGCGCGCCGATGCCGTAGTCGCGCAGGTCGGCCTTGAAGCCGAGGGCCTCGTTGGCTTCGACCGTGTCGCGTCCCTCGTCCTGGAGGTTGTAGGCCTTGAGCTTGTTGATCAGGCCGATTCCCCGCCCTTCCTGGCGCATGTACAGGAGGACGCCGGAGCCCTCCTTGTCGATCATGCGCAACGAGGCGTCCAGCTGCTCGCCGCAGTCGCAACGCTCCGAGCCGAACACGTCGCCGGTCAGGCACTCGGAGTGCACCCTCACCAGGACCGGCTCATCCGGCCTGATCTCCCCCTTGTAAAGGGCCAGGTGCTGGGCGCTGTCGACGTCGTTCTCATAGACGATCGCCTGGAAATCACCGCCGGCCTGCACCGGGATGCGGGTCTCCACGGCACGCCGGATCAGGTGCTCCTTGCGCATGCGGTAAGCGACCAGGTCGGCAATGGTGACGATGCGCAGCTGGTGTTTTTCCGCATACTTGCGCAGTTGCGGCATGCGCGCCATGGTGCCGTCATCGTTCATGATCTCGCAGATCACGCCGGCCGGCTTGAGCCCGGCGAGGCGTGCCAGATCGACCGAACCTTCGGTCTGACCGGCCCGTACCATGACGCCGCCGCGCTTGGCGCGCAGCGGAAAGACGTGCCCCGGACGGGCCAGGTCGTGCGCCGTCGTTGCGTCATCGATGGCGACGCGGATGGTCTGGGCGCGGTCGGCGGCCGAGATCCCGGTCGTCACTCCGCGCCGCGCTTCGATGGAAATGGTAAAGGCCGTGCCGAAGGACGACGAATTGTCGCGCACCATGAGCGGCAGCTCGAGGTGGTCGGCGCGGTCTTCGGTCAGGGAGAGGCAGATCAGCCCGCACCCTTCCCGGGCCATGAAATTGATCGCTTCGGGAGTGACCAGTTCGGCGGCCATGCAGAGGTCGCCTTCGTTCTCGCGGTCCTCGTCATCGACCAGGATCACCATCTTTCCCTGGCGGATATCGTCAAGTGCATCTTCAATACGGCTAATCGGCATAGCGAATCCTTCGTTCAGCAAGTCACAAAATATCTCACAAAAATCCATGCTTGGCAAGGAGATCAGCAGTCACCCCGGCAGGGCCTGCGGGAGCGCCGGAGGCAAGGAAACGGGCGACGTACTTGCCGATCAGGTCGGTCTCGACGTTGACCATGTCGCCGACGCCGCAGTCCTGGAGACTGGTGGCTGCCAGGGTATGCGGGATGATCGCCAGGGAGAAGCTGTCCCTGGCGACTTCGTTGACGGTGAGGCTGATGCCGTCTATCGTGACCGAGCCCTTGGCGACCA
>JBFIMV010000253.1:0-4383 GCA_041611575.1 Desulfuromonadales bacterium
CGGCACAGGTTCGCCTTTGCAGCGCTGGCTGAGAAGAGAACTTGAGGAGACAGAGGTTGCGGCGGATGGACGGGGAATCTGCATGCCGATCAGCAAGGGCGGACACCGCCTGGCCCTGATCGTCGCACGCAGGAATTCGGGACAGTTCAACAAAGACCGTCTCAGGCTCGGCAAGGTCATCAGCGGCCACATCGCCTCGGCCTTCGAGAACGCCCGGCTCTACTACATTGCCATCACAGACGAGCTCACCGGGACCTTCACCAAGCGGCACTTCCGCCAGTGCATCGGCCAGGCGTTCGCCGATTACACCGAGTACGGCGGCAAATTCGCCCTGTTGATGATGGACCTCGACCGCTTCAAGCAGGTCAACGACAACCACGGCCACGTGGCCGGGGATGCCGTGCTGCATAAGCTGGGCGAACTCATCCGCCTGTCGATCCGTGACAACGACCTCGCCTTCCGTTACGGCGGCGAGGAGTTCGCCGTGATCTTGCCGTCAACGGCACTCAACGGAGCGTCTCAAGTCGCTGAACGCATCCGCAGCGAGGTGGAACAGACCGTCTTCGAACCGGGGGACCTCGACCTGCGCCTGACCATCAGCATCGGCATCGCGACCTGCCCGGGATGCGATTCGATCCGTGAACTGGTGGTCTCGGCCGACCGCGCCCTGTATGCGGCCAAGCACCAGGGGCGAAATCGGGTCATGGTTGCCGGGGGTCTGGACCCGTCTGCTCAGCCGTCCCCAGGCACAGAGGATAGCCGGCAGGAATATGAAGAAACTCAAACCACACCCCAGACGTAACCATGTCGATTTCGGCGCCGCATTTTTTTCTTGAATTAACCCTGCAGGGGAGTAACATCACAAACCATCTGTTGGACAAGACCTGATCCCGCAGGCCCTGCCTGGCATCCTCCGCCGACACCTGGACACCGCGCCCTCGCTGCCGACGGACATCGTTGACTTCTGCTCAATGGAGGTAGCGCATGTCCCAGAACCAGTTCACCCCCAAGCTCTGGAGCACCTTCCGGGAGGGGTACACCCGCCGACAACTCTCAGCCGACCTGCTCGCCGGCATCATCGTCGGCATCGTCGCCCTGCCGCTGGCCATCGCCTTCGGCATCGCCTCCGGGGTCAAGCCCGAGCAGGGGCTGTACACGGCGATCGTCGCCGGTTTCCTCATTGCCGTCCTGAGCGGCAGCCGGGTACAGATCGGCGGGCCGACCGGGGCGTTCATCGTCATCGTCTATGACATCATCCAGCGTCACGGCTACGAGGGGCTGGTCATTGCCACCCTCATGGCCGGCTGCCTGCTCATCGCCATGGGACTGGCCGGGCTTGGCTCGGTCATCAAGTTCATTCCCTACCCGGTGACGGTCGGTTTCACCAGCGGTATCGCGCTGATCATCTTCATCGGGCAGATTCGTGACCTGCTCGGCCTGCGCATGGAGCAGGTCCCTGCCGAGTTCATCCATAAACTCTCAGCCTATGCGGACCATATTTCGACTGTTTCACCCATAACGGCTGCAGTCGGCGTGGCAACGATCGTTATCATCCTGCTCTGGCCGCGCGTCACGCGGCGCATTCCCGGTTCGCTGATCGCCATCCTCGTCTCCACGGCCGTCGTCGCCCTGTTCGACCTGCCGGTGACGACGATCGGCAGCCGCTTTGGCAGCGTCCCCAACAGCCTGCCTCTGCCTCACCTGCCGGCCCTGCCGGACTGGAACACCCTCACGGGCCTCTTTTCACCGGCACTGACCATCGCCATTCTCGCCGGCATCGAGTCGCTCCTCTCCGCGGTGGTCGCCGACGGCATGACCGGCAGACGGCACCGCAGCAACATGGAGCTGGTCGCCCAGGGGGTAGCCAACCTGGCGTCACCTCTGTTTGGCGGCATCCCCGCCACCGGCGCCATCGCCCGCACCGCGACCAACATCAAGAATGGCGGACAGACGCCCGTGGCCGGGATCGTCCACGCCGTCACCCTGCTGCTGATCCTGGTGTTCTTCGGCAAATGGGCGGCGTTGATTCCCATGCCGGCGCTGGCAGGCATCCTGATCGTGGTGGCCTGGAACATGAGCGAGGGCCACCTGTTCGCCAAGCTCCTGCGCGGGCCGCGCAGCGACGTGCTGGTGCTGCTGTCGACCTTTGGCCTGACGGTCCTCGTCGACCTGACCGTAGCCATCCAGGTTGGAGTCGTCCTGGCTGCCTTCCTCTTCATGCGGCGGATGGCGGAAGCAACCCAGGTCGGCTTCATCACCAGCGAGCTGCAAGGCGATGAAGAAGATCCGGACGACCCGCATTCCCTGCGCACGCGCAAGGTGCCCGCCGGTGTGGAGGTATTCGAAATCAACGGACCGTTCTTCTTCGGCGCCGCCGACAAGTTCAAAAAAGCGCTGGGAGACATCAGCAAGCCGCCCCGCGTGCTCATCCTGCGCATGCGCCACGCCCTCACCCTCGACGCAACCGCCCTGCAGGCCCTGGAGAGCGTTCTCGACCAGGCCCGCAGCGACGGGACCACCCTGATCCTCTCCGGTGTCCACACCCAGCCCTTGTTCGTCCTGGAACGTGCCGGCTTTCTCGACAGGATCGGCATGGAGAACGTCCACAACAACATCGACGACGCCCTCAACCGCAGCCGGACGATCCTCGGTCTGCCCGGCGTTGAAGCACCCGGGCCGTTCATACCGACCGTGGCGCGCGAACATCCAGGGGTGTGCAAACTCCGGCGGGCAAGCGACACCGCGCATCACAACAAGAACGGGGCGGCTCACGATTGAGCCGCCCCGCCTTGATGATGTTCTCGTCCCGCGTACCGCGTCCCGCGGCACGGACCCTACGCCCTGGACACGAACCGCCCGTCGCGGGTGTCGACCTTGATCGTTTCGCCGCTGTCGAGATAGGCCGGCACCTGGATGCGCAGACCGGTCTCCAGCACCGCCTCCTTGGTCTGGGCCTGGGCCGTGGCGTGCTTGAGCACCGGCGCCGTTTCGGTCACCAGCAGCTCGACCGTCATCGGCGGTTCGATGGAGACGACCTGCCCCTGGAAGACGCCGAGGACCACCGGGGCGCCGTCGAGCAGATAGCCCTGGACCGGACCGAACAGCTCCTCGCCGATCTCATATTGCTCGTAGCTCTCCAGGCACATGAAGACGCCGCTGTCGCCGTCGGCGTAAAGAAATTGCCCCTTGCGCTTCTCGAAGTCGGCGGCGTCGACCCGGTCGCCGGCCTTGAAAGCCTTCTCCAGCACGTTGCCGGTCAGCAGGTTGCGGTACTTGGTCTTGATCAGGGTGCTGCCGCCGCGCGCCGAGGGGCTCTGGCTGGCAACTTCGAGGACCAGGCAGGGAGAGCTGTCGAGCAGGATCACCTGGCCGCGCTTCAGGTCGTTGGATGTCATATGGGTTTCTCCTTGTTTTATGGTGTGTTGCGGGAGCGGCACTCTAGCACAGGATCCAAGAGCATGTGAAGATGGATATCTCGGGGCACGGGATATGTGGGGGAGAAAAAACCGATGACATGCGCCCCCCTTTTGTGTATAACGGCTCTGCTGCAAAAAGCGCCCGTTCAAGAGACACTTATAAGGAGCTTCCCATGTATTCCTGCGCCGACCTGAAAAAAGGTCTCAAGATAATGATCAACGGTGAGCCGCACGTCGTTGCCCAGTTCGACTTCACCAAGCCCGGCAAGGGCCAGGCCCTCTACAAGTGCAAGCTGCGCAACATGATCACCGGCTCCCTGTTCGACCGCACTTACCGCTCGGGCGAGAGCTTCGAGCCGGCCCAGCTCGAGGAACGCGAGATGCAGTTCCTCTACAAGGATGAGTCCGGCTACGTCTTCATGGACCAGAAAACCTACGAGCAGACCTCGATCAGCGAGGATGTCCTCGGTGACGACCACTACTTCCTGGTCGACAACATGGAGGTCAAGGTCCTGCTGCACGGCGAGCGCGGCATCGGCGTGACCCTGCCCAACTTCGTCGTGCTGCGCGTCGCGCAGACCGACCCCTGGGTCAAGGGCGATACCGCAGCCGGCAACAACAAGCCGGCGACCACGGAGAGCGGCTACACCCTGCAGGTGCCGTCCTTCGTCGACCAGGGCGTTCTGATCCAGATCGACACCCGCACCGGCGAGTACGTCACCCGCGTCAAGGAGTAAGCAGGGGCTGGTCGTTGGAGGCTGGTTTTTTCGCGCCTCGCACCTCGCACCTCGGTTATTAAATGAGCGAAGCGAACTGGGCATTGGCCCGCAAACAACAGAGACTGGCTGAAAGGGCCCGGATTCTTCAACGAATCCGGGCTTTTTTCATCGACCGGGAGTTTCTCGAGGTGGAGACGCCCCATCGCATCCCGGTCAACGCGCCGGAACCGCACATCGACGCCGTGACA
>JBFIMV010000254.1:0-4368 GCA_041611575.1 Desulfuromonadales bacterium
CTTGAGTTAATGAACGATTACTTCTTGTGGCAGTCGTTGCACTTGGTCGGGCCGTTCATTGCCTTGTGGCAGTCTTTGCAGGTGCCGTGAGCGAAATCCTTGTTCACTTCAATCTTTGCCGGGGTGCCTTCATGGCACTTGGCGCAATCGCCCTTGACGCGGTCCGCGTGGGCTTTGTGGTTGAAGGTCACGTTGCCCTTGGAGTTTTCGTAGGTGTAGCTGTCGGCGGCGAGGGCGACGTTGGCACCGACAAAAGCCAGCAGCATCATCAGAATGACCAGTTTTTTCATTTTGCTCTCCGTTCTTTTGATAAGGGTTGAAGGGGGCGGCGAAGTTACCGCAAATCTTTTGCCGTCTTTATAGACGGATTTTTCAACCAGGTCATCAGACATCGTGTGGAATGTCGCTAGATGTCGGGTCATATTTATGTGATTACAGTAAGTTATCGTTTGAAAAATCGGGTTCATCGACATGAATTATTTTCAAGTTTACACAGCATCAATCCGCTTGGTAGACTTCTGGACATGAAACGTGAGAACTCTGTAGACCCTTCCGTAACGGTTTGCCTGGACGCCGGTGAAGTCAGGCGCATCAGGGAACGTCAGCAGCTGACCCAGCTGTATGTCAGCAAGGTTGTCGGTGTGACGACGGACACCGTCTCACGTTGGGAAAACAACCGTTACCCGACGATTCGTCGTGAAAATGCCCTGAAACTGGCGGATGCACTGGAGGTCCCGCTCGAAGAGATTCTGCAGAAGCCCGAGGCCGATGTCGTGGCCGCCGATCAGCGTCAGGAGAAGAAAACGGTTTTCCATCGCGGGATATTACTGATGGTCTTCCTCCTTGCCCTCGCCGGGGTTTATCTCGCACTGTCCAGAACGCCGCAACCTTTGCCTGCCGTGACAGCGCAAAGGCTGCTTCCGGTCTTTGCCGCGCCCGGAAGCGCCATCCCGGTCCAGATAGTGTTGACGTTTCGCGCCGACAGTGGCGGGGTCATCCTGCGGGAGTATTTCCCCAAGGGGTGGAAAATCGTCCAATCCCATCCGCCGGCATCAAGCCTTGACAATGTCAACGGCATCGCGCGCTGGATCATCAAGGTCGGAGAAGAGCGGGACCGGGTTGTTTACCTCATCCAGGTCGATCCGGAGGCGCAACCCGGTAAGACCGAAAACTTTCAGGGCGAAATCGTCTCCAGCCGGGAGGGGAGCAAGTCGGCAGTCCCGATTCAGGGTGCAAGCAGCACGGCCGTCGCACCCTTTCATTGGGCGGATGCCGACGGTGACGGCCGGGTCGATGACGGCGAGATGATAGATGGATCCTATACCATAGAAGACATGGCCGGCGTGCACATAGACTGGAACGCGCTGGAAAAGCTCTGGGACGCAGGCAGCTACGAATGGAGCCAGGAAAAGGGCCGGTTCTTGCCAAAGTCGAAGTGAGCCGATCAATCCGTGGGTCCGGAAGGGAAAAACGCGCCTGGCAGAGGCGCGTTTTTTGTTGGTCTCGCATCGCCGATGCGCTACAGCGGTTTCGGTTTGCAGAGGTTGGCCTTGTTGTTGACCCGGACGCCGCAGTTGGTGCAGACGAACTTGGGGTTTTCGTAGAGCTTGTCGATTTCCGGGTTCAGCTTGGTTGCCTTGAGCTGGCACATGTGCAGCTCACAATGTTCCTCGGGGTTGGTGCAATCGTTCTCTGACATGAATTATCTCCTTGGCTGTTTCTACAAATCTAACGCACAGGGATTATTCGTCAACCCGGGAAGGCGTGTCGCGGTGCTTCTTCAGGACGAAGCCGTACACCAGCAGATTGATGCCGAGCGCCAGCCCGCCCAGCAGCCACTGCATCTGCATGGTGAGGGTCGACGGATAGATGAGGGGAACCAGGTAATGTTCGATGAATCCGACGGAATAGTTGTCACGGGTGCCCATGCTCCTGAAATAGTTCTCCAACGGGGTGAGGGGACAGATCGAACCGGACCATTCGACCCAGACTCCCCAGAGTACTGCTGGAAGGTGCAGCCAGGCCCAGCGCAGTCGACGCAGGCAGAGCAGCCCACCAGCCACGACGAAGAGGATGAAGCCCAGGTGCACCAGCAGTACGATGTCGGCCGCCAGTCGGTATACCATCGATCCGCTCAGAGTGAATGAAGGAACGTTTTGACCAGGTCAAAGTAGCGGGGGGCGTTGACAAACATGATGTCGTTGTGACTGCCGCGCTCGAAAATCTCTGTGTCACAGTGACCGGTGCACCAGGAGGTCAGACGTTCGGCGTGGCTGACATCGATCAGGCCGTCATGACGGGTGTGAAGAATCAGCACAGGTCGTTTGAAGTTAGCCAGGACGGCAGGGATGTCAAGGGCTCGCGTTATGGCTTCGGCCAAAGAATTCAGATCCGTACCCAGCTCCTCGGGACGCATGCGCAACAGCAGCCTCTCGAGAGGGTCGGCGATGGCACTCTCCAGGATCAGCCCGGCTGCTGACGGGTACAGCCCCGCCGCTTTAAGGGCGAAGAGCGACCCGACCGAGCGGCCGAAGAAGACGAGCTGGTCCTGAGGCTGGCCAACCGCTTCAAGGATTTTATTGACATCCTCCAGCATCCTGCCGAGCTGCGGGGTTCCCGATGAACCACCATAGCCTCGGTACTCGGCGAGAAAGCAGTTGCAGTCCATGCTGCCGATCCGTTCGGGGAATCCGTCCAGGTAGTCAGCCACCACCTCACCGTTGCCGTGGAAGTGAATGACGGTTTTCGCCGTCGGTGAAATTTTGTGGTAGGCGCAGGCGAGCCGGGCATCGCCGCAATCGACCCAGAACGGATGAGGGATGTCGCATGCCAGCGGAAAAAAGTAACGCTGACTGATGATCGGGTGGTCAAGCAGGGAGGTGTCAGCCATCTGTTCACCTTCAGCCCGGATCGCAAGCTGTCCTTTTCCTTGCCAGGGAAATTGAAGTTTGTTTAATATGATACACCAGTTTTGGAGTTTGCCTCTCCATTTCCCCTTTTCGCAGAGGAGAAAGTGATGTCTGAAAAGCGCCAGGACCCTCGATGAAAGAGACGCCTGTCGGTCCGGTTCGGGACCGAGGATACCAAGTGTCTCGGTTACACGGTTGATGTCTCCTGCGAAGGCCTGTTTATCGAGTCGTCATCGGTCTTTGCCCAGGGAGCCCCTCTGAAGGTCCAGTTGACCACCCGGAATGGAGAGACCATCCTGCTTGACGGAAAGGTGCAGTGGGCGAAGAAGTATGCCGCCCGTTACTCGCAGAAGCTCCGTTCGGGGATGGGGGTGCGGATTACCCGTTTCCATGAGGGCGAGGAGACTTTCCAGGGATTTTGTCCCCGAGAGGAGTGTCTCGACTGCAAGGCCGTGGGCGAAGAATCCTAGCCTGGCTACCGCTGCAGGTCAGGCGCGAAATTTGAGATAGATGCGCCCGGCAGTGTCGTTGTCTGGAAAAACGTGGACATGACATTCATTCCGGCAACCAAAAACAGCCGCCCCTCGATGAGGCGGCTGTTTCACATTTTACGGGCGTGGAAGTCGAAAAAGCACAGAGAACAGAAGCGTCATGGCACGGGAAGAAGTTGGTGCCTGCAGATCAGAGTAATCCCATCATGTGCAGGTGACGGAACAGGTTGAGCCCTCCCATCGCCGCGACGACCAGCCCTGCAGTCCGCAGCATCCAGACCCGTGCCCGGCCGCTCATCCAGTGGGCCGTGCCACCCAGGAGGAGGAGGGAGGGTGCCGTCCCCAGGCCGAAGGCCAGGAGCATGAGGGCGCCGGTCACGACGCTGGCGCTCTGTGCGGCAGTGATCGCGATCTGGTAGAGCCAGCCGCAGGGGATGAAGCCGAACAGCAGACCCAGAGGCAGAGCAGCGAATGCGGGTGGGAGACGACGCAGGCGGCGAACGGCGAAGGTCATGGCCTGCATCGGCCCGGGGAAGTCGAGCCTGGATACGTTGAGCCAGGCAAAAAGTCCGGCCGTGCCGAGACCGATGAGGATGACGAAGACATCGGAGGCCAGCAGCAGGGACCGCGTGACAAGTTTGAAACGATCGGTGTATGCCAAGGCCGAGCCGAGCCAGCCGACCAGAGCGCCGATGAAGGTGTAGGTGGTGATTCTGCCGGCATGGTAAAGGAGGTGAAAGAGCCACCCTCCCTTTTGGCCGGCCTCGGAGAGCGACAATGCGCCGACCAGGCCGCCGCACATGCCGATGCAGTGGCCTGTCCCCAGAAGCCCGGTGACGAAAGCCATGGAAATGAGCGAACCATCCATCACATTTGGACTTTGGCGACTACGAACACTGCGCTCTCCGGGTCTTTCCCGGGACGCAGAATTTCAACCCGGATCTGCCATGCGCCGGCCATGGTGAAGA
>JBFIMV010000255.1:0-4363 GCA_041611575.1 Desulfuromonadales bacterium
CACGGTGTCCGGGGTGGAGCAGATGCACAACATGGGGCATATTTCGCAGCCGGGAAGCGTGAAGCTCGGCCCCCGCGGCGACGGCAAGTCGCTCTATCACGAGGTGAAATACTCGGAGATTCACACCAAGGCCGACTTCTGCGGCTCCTGCCACATGGTCATCCATCCCGCCACCGGCGTGTACATCATCGACACCTGGGAAGACTGGAAGAACAACGAATACGGCAAGCAGGGCGTCCGTTGCCAGGATTGTCACATGACACCCACCCCCGGCGTCAGCAAAACGCCCGGCCGGGCCGCCCTGATGGGCAAGCAGCGAGACAGTCTCGCCTTCCACGGCTTTGTCGGTGGCAGCTCCTATGTTCAGGACCAGATGGGCAACAAGCATCAGGCGGAATTGTCCCGGGAGTTCCTGCGCGCGGCCGCCGAGGTCAAGCTTGCAGAGAAGGTCACGGCTGACGGGACCCTCGAGTTGACCGTCGACGTGCACAATGTCGGCGCCGGACACAAGATCCCCACGGGGACCACCTATATCCGCATCATGTGGCTGCAGGTCGAAGTTGTCGACAAGGCCGGCAAAGTGGTCTACAGTTCCGGTCACATCGACAAGAACAACCACGTCGATCCCAACGCGGTCTTCTTCAGGGTACTGTTTCGCGATGCAGAGGGCAACCTGACCGGCAAGAGCTGGCGCGCCCACGGTATCGGTTACGACCGGCACATCCCCGCCAAGGGTAAGGACAGCGAGACCTATCGCATCCCGTTGCCCGGCAAGGGCGAATACCAGGTCAAGACGCGGCTCATGTACCGCTCCATGACGCAGAACTCGCTGGATGAGATTTTCGCACGGACCGGCAATAAGCTGCCGCCGGTTGTCAGTGTTGAAATGGCCGCAGCCCAAACCAAGATCAGATTCTAAGTGAAGCTTGTTTGCCATAAACAAAAGGGGGCGGAGCGCAAGGAGCGCTCCGCCCCCTGATTTTTTGACCTCGGGGGTGGATGATTATGATTTCTGCCCTGAACGATTGTATTATAGGGCTCAGCAAGCCAGGTCAAGAAGTCCTGCCCTGCCGTGCCCACCGGGCCTAGCTTGAGCGCCAGTTTTGCTTCAATTCCTCCATCCCTTTCTGGAAGGGCGGGCTTTTATCATCCTGGATAACGATCACCGGTTCCGCTTGCTCTTCCATCAAATCCCCTGCCAGCATGTCCATTATATACGCTTTGAGAGCACCGGCGTCCCGAGCCTGCAAGTCATGGAACTTAACCGCCATGCCCGGGTCCAACAAGTTGATATCGTAGGAGAGGTTTTTCTGGTAGATAACAGTCCCCTGAAACGTAAAGAACTGCCCGGTTTGCACCCTCACCTCGACTTCGACCGCGGCACCGACCGGCAGCGGATTCTGGGTGCGAAGGTAGATTCCCTGTTCCGACAGCGTCACTGCATAATACTCCTGTTGCTGGTTCTCGTACTTCAGCATGACTTTGTGGCCATAGGCAACCCGTAGATTCTTTCTTTTCAAATGATTCGGGTAGGAGACGCACTCCCGCAAGACATGATGTAGCTCCAGGAGTTTAATCGGTTTGGTCAGGAAACCGACACCACCCGATGCCATACATTCGTCAAAAGCATGCTGTTCAAAATGGGCTGTGACCATGATGACCGGTATAGCCGCGAGATGCGGATCGCCTTTCATCATTTTGAGGACGGTGAGTCCGTCCATGATGGGCATTTTACGATCGGTGATCACCAAATCGGGAAGGATTGTTTCCAGGAGTTGCAGAACCTCTTTGCCGTTCCTGGCCGGGATGACGGTAAAACCCATCCGCCGCAAAAGAATGGAAAGATACATGACCACAGTTTCGTGATCATCGGCAATTATTACTGTTTTCTCGTTATTTGCCATGCCCCGCCTCCCCGACCAGAATTGACTCTGCGCGCCCACATGAACTGAACAACAAAAAAACCACCGTTCAACATATAGCCGACTCAGTGGTCCGAAGTTAAGCACTCTCCTGCAGGCCCGACTGTCATTTCAGCCCCCGAGGATTGAAAAATAAATATGACAACGTAAATCTACTCCAGAATGACCGTCAGGTAAAGCACCCTGCCGTGATCATCAATCTGAACGGCAAGATCTTTTTATCCCTTAACGATCGATAACAAAAAAGCCCTTGAACATCAAAGGGCTTTTTTCAACGGGGTGAGGACCAGGGAACAAGCGCATATCAGTCATTGGCCCTGCGATCGGCAACAAGCGGATAATCGTTGTCTTTCCCCAGATCTCTCATCGGACCCTTGCTGACGACAATCCAGCCATCAGAACGTTTGAACCTGGCGACCCTGCCGAGAGCCAGAAAAACATTAAAAGCTTTCTTGGCCATCGGGCAGACAGCGCCATCTGTTAATTCAACCTCGACCTTTAAAGTCATTACGTTTGCTCCGGCGAAACAGCAGGTTTCTGTAACTATTCATAAAACAAAGATATTATAAGTTTACATCAGAGTCGAAGAGGGTCAACGGGGAAGGATCATTTAATCTGGACCCGCGCTGCGGGAACGGCGCCATTCGGCTTCTCCGGACTGTGCGTTTTTTACCGGAAGTGCCCCTTGATTCTCCTCAGTAATCAATCCCGGGTTGCGGCTCGATCTCCTTGCGGTAAGCATGCTTGATTTCGCACACCTCGCTCACCGTATCGGCCCGCTCGATCACTTCCGGATGGGCGTCTCGCCCGGTCAGTACCAGGTGCATCAACGCCGGCTTGTCGTTAATCAGCTGCAACACCTGCTCAAGGTCAACCAGCTTCAGTTTCAGGGCGTTGTTGATCTCATCAAGAATGACGATATCGAACCCTCCGGTCGCCATCTTCTCTCGCACCAGCTCCACCGCCGCCTGGGCACTGGCCCGGTGCTCCGCATGCGTGAAGGGGTTTCCCTGAATGCCGCAGAACCCCATGCCGGTGGCATGCAACTCAACCCGGCCGGCCAGCAGCTTCACTCCGTCCCATTCTCCCGTGTAGAGGTCCCCCTTCATGAACTGGATGATGCAGGTTCTCAGCCCGTGGCCGCTGGCACGCAGGACCATCCCCATGGCGCTGGTCGTTTTCCCCTTGCCGTTGCCGGTGATGACCACCACCAGGCCATGGGGGTTTTTCGGCACAAGCCGGTCGACGACCGGTTGACGTCGCACTTCTGACATCGTCATCTCCCTTCTTTCGATTGGCAGCAGATTTCATTCTAGCGCATTTTGCCGCCTCCCGTCGGCAAGGCCCCATGGATTGACAGAACATCGCAAAAAGACTTACAAATAGTCAGCGAATAACACCTCCGCTGCCGGTCATCATCGCATGCGGCCATATGCTCTCGCGAACCCGTCAATTGAAGGCACACCCTCTATCAAAGGGGAAGATATGTTGAAGTTCAGACAAATCCTGATCATCATCAATCGCAAGACGATCATCATCACCACATTGGCCGTGGTCTCGACCTGGCTATGCCGCACCTATGGCATCACTGCTGATTTTCCGATGACGCTGATCGCCACTGCAGTTGTGTTTCCAATCGTTTTCTCCATCAGCGGTGCCTACAAACGACGCGAAAACGCGCTTGCCCGATATGGGTCCATCAAGGCGCACGGGCGGGCCCTCTATTTGGCCGCACGTGACTGGATAGAAGGATCCGACGACGTGCTTCAGGAGAAGGCCAAGGGCCATCTTGGGGAATTTCTCACCGCCTGCCGTACACTCTTCTCCGGGCCCCTCGCCGAAATGCCGGCCAACGAGGAGGCAGTCTACCGCTCGCTTTCCAGGCTCTCGGAGTTCATCAATGTCGACCTGCGCGCCAAGGGGCTGCCGTCGGGAGAAGCCTCGCGCTGCAACCAGTTTTTGAGCAAGATGAACATCGCCTTCGAAGACGTCAAACACATCTACCAGTACCGAACACCGCGCACGCTGAGCGCCTTCAGTGAATTTTTCGTCACGGTCCTGCCGATCCTTTACGGTCCCTATTTCGCCGCCAAGGCCCTGGAGTATTCGAGCGGACTGGCCTACGTGATGCCGGCCCTCTTTACGATCATCCTGGTCAGTCTGGACAATATTCAGGAACACCTGGAAAATCCATTTGACCAGATCGGTGAAGACGATATCGTTATCAACGTGGAGAAATTTGTGGCGCGGCTCGACCTGCGCTGAAATGTCGGCCCGACAGACCGTTCCAACCGGAAAAGAGGTTGCCATGACTGATATGCCCGATACTCTCACTGTCTCATGCCTCTGCGGCACCGTCACCGGCCGCATCAGCGGCGCGCCTCTCAACAGCGCCAACTGCCATTGCAAGACCTGCCGCAAGAACACCGGCGCAGCGTTCA
>JBFIMV010000256.1:0-4361 GCA_041611575.1 Desulfuromonadales bacterium
ACATCGGAGGCCAGCAGCAGGGACCGCGTGACAAGTTTGAAACGATCGGTGTATGCCAAGGCCGAGCCGAGCCAGCCGACCAGAGCGCCGATGAAGGTGTAGGTGGTGATTCTGCCGGCGTTGTAGAGGAGGTGAAACCACCAGCCTCCTTTGCGGCCGGCTTCTGAGAGAGACAGCGCACCGACCAGCCCACCGCACATGCCGATGCAGTGTCCGGTCCCGAGCAGTCCGGTGACGAAGGCCATGGAAATGAGCGGGCCGTCCATTACATGCGTACTTCGGCAACCTCGAAGGTGATCTCGTGCGGGGTGTTCCCCGGCCGCTCGATGCGTACCTGCACCTGCCAGGCGCCCGCCATGGTGAAGACGGCGGTGCCACGATAGGCATCGCCGCTCCAGCGGGTCACCGGACGGTTCGGTGGCATTGGCATGGCCGGCATGTTCAGGCTGACTGTCAGGGTCGCATCGCTGGGGAGGACACCATTTGCTTCGGTCAGCGTGATGGCGAAAGGGATTTCCGTCATGGTTGTCAAGGGGTCGGCGGCGAAAACGATTTCACACCTGCAGCCATCCGGAAGCGTTTTCCCGTAGCGCGTTTCCCCGGCGACTGCGGGAAGGGAGAGGGTCAGGATCAGAGAGGCCAAAAGGAGACTCAAGGCATAACGGGGTGCTTGATTTGTCATGGTTCCTCTCCTGGTGGTGAGTGTTTGGTCGAGGGTTCGTCGTCTTCCAGCATGCGGTATTTCGGCCCTTCGACATCGTCAAAGTCGCCGCGCTTGACCGCCCAGATGAAGAACAGCCAGGCCCCTGTGCCGACGCACAGCGAGAGGAGAATCAGGATGACGATCGATTGCAGCATTGCCTTACTCTAGTTGCTCGTGGGGTTTTTAGCAACGCAAAAAGTACGGCGAACCATGCGGCCGAGGCGCAATGAATTGCCGACCACAAGGACAGAACTCGCCGCCATCGCGGCGGCGGCCCAGATCGGCGCCAGGTAGCCGCTTGCAGCCAGCGGGATGGTGATGACATTGTACGAAAAGGCCCAGAACAGGTTCTGGATGATGACCTTCATTGACCGGCGAGCGATCATGACCGCCGCCGGCAGCTGGTCGAGTTGCGGGCGAGTCAGGACGAGGTCCGAAGTCTCGAGGGCGATGTCGGTGCCTCCGGCCATGGCGCAGCCGACGTCGGCGGTGGAGAGCGCCGGCGCATCGTTGATGCCGTCGCCGACCATCAGCACGTGTCTGCCGGCCTGTCTCTGCAGGTCGATCCAGTCCGCCTTGTCGCCCGGGCTCATGCCGGCGTGAATCTCATTGATCTCCAGCGTCCCGCCGACATGGACGGCCGCTGCCTGCCGATCTCCCGTTAATAAAGCCGAGGTAATCCCGAGTTCCTCCATGCGCCTCACAGTGCCGGCAGCTTCAGGGCGGAGCGGGTCATGGACCAGGAGACTTCCCAGGAACTCCCGGTTCACGGCGACACAGACCTCGGTCAGGACCCCGGGAGGCTGAGCCGGGACATCGATCCCCTGCTCTTCCAGAAAAAGCCGGCTGCCGACAACGACCAGGCCGTCCCTTGTCGCCATCCTGAGGCCGCGCCCCGGGATCGTCTCGACCTCCTCGCCGGGAGGGCACGCCAGCCCTTCCTCACGGCCTCTTGCGACGATGCAGCGGGCAAGAGGGTGACTTGAACCCCCTTCCGCGGCACAGGCCGTCTGCAGAAGACGCGCCCGGCTGACCGCTGCGCCCGGCAAGACCTCCATGACCTCCGGAGTGCCGCGCGTCAGGGTCCCGGTCTTGTCAAACGCGACCAGGTCGATGCGCCCGGTCGCCTCGAGGATGTCGCCGCCACGAAAAAGGATGCCGTGTTCCGCGGCCGTGCCGGTCGCCACCAGGACCGCTGTCGGCGTTGCCAGTCCGAGTGCGCAGGGGCAGGCGACGATCAGGACGGCGATGGCATTGAGCAGGGCTTCTTCCGGGTGGCCGCTCTGCATGCCGAACACCCAGGTGCCCGCCGCGACCAGGGTCACGAAAGGGACGAAGACCGTTGCCACCCGGTCGGCGAGCGACTGGATCGGAGCCTTGCGGCTTTGCGCCTCTTCAACCAGGGCGGCCATGCGCGCGACGAACGATGCGGATGCCGGATGAACGACCTCAAGGCGGATCGAGGTCGTCAGGTTGAGTGTCCCTGCGGCGATCTCTTCACCCGGGCGGCGCAGTACGGGGAAGGATTCGCCGGTGACCGCCGATTCGTCCAGTTCGCTTTCGCCGAGAAGGATGCGGCCATCGACCGGAACGCGCTCTCCCGGGCGGACGAGGAGGATGTCGCCGGGGCGCAGGCTGCTGCTGGCGACGGTGCGCGTCTCCTCTCCGTAAATCAGTTCGGCCCGGTCCGGGGCGAGCTGCAGCAAACGGTCGATGCCGGCTGTGGAGCGATGACGTGCCGTGCCTTCGAACAGGCGACCGAGGAGAATCAGGGTGATGATCATGGCGGCGGTGTCGAAGTAAACCTCGCCGCCGGTGAAGTGAGCGTGGAGGCTGGCGAAATATGCGGACAGAACCCCGAGCGCAATCAGGACGTCCATGCTCGGTGTCCGGTTCTTCAGGCTGCGCCATGCTCCGGCAAGAAACGGCCACCCGGAATAGAAGACCACGGGCGTGGTCACGGCCGCGGCGAAGGACTGGATGATATGCCTCGTGCCGGAGTCGATGCCGTGAAAATACCCGGCATAGAGCGCGAAGGAAAACCCCATCAGCTGCATGCTGAGAAAAGCCGCTGTGCCGAACCGGATCAGCAGCGAACGTTGCTCGCGTGCCGCCGCCTGTTGGGCAGCACCGGGGGTGAAAGGATGGGGGAGGTAGCCGAGCCTGCCGATGGCGGCGAAGATACGGGCGGCGGAGGTTTCCCGGGGGTTGAAAACCACGCGAGCGCGGTGTGTGCCGTAGTTGATGCGGATGGCTGCAACCCCGTTTTCGGCAGAGACCAGCCGTTCCAGCAGCCAGACGCAGGAGGCACAGCGGATGCCGTCGACAATCAGGGGTATCTCGGCGGTGTCTTCGTCGTGTCGGATGACGTGGCCGGCGAGGGCGGCGTCATCGTACTTCGCCTCGAAGACTCCCCGGGGGACTCCCTGTTCGGACCAGTCGCGCCGACGGTAGAACTCTTCCAGCCCGGCGCCGTGAATGATGCGGAAGACCCCCAGGCAGCTCTGGCAGCAGAAGCGCAGCTCCCGGCCGTCGAGCCGGTCGACCACCAGGTCTTCCGGAGGGATTGGCAGCTGGCAATGGATGCAGAGATCGGCTTCGGCCATCAGAGGTTGAGCAGCATCTGCCTGTTCAGGCGGGCACCGCCCCGTTCGAATTCAATCCTGGCGTTCATCTCGCCGGTCATGCTTTCGGTCAGGTTGAGTCGATAGATTCCGGGATCGATCTCCATCAAGGGGAAGGTCGTGCCCGACGTTCCGGTCGGGAGGTGCAGCATGAGCGTCCCCTTCGCCGCTTGCACCGGTTGCCCCTCCTTGTCAACCAGGTGAAACTCCAGGGTGCGCCCGACGAGACGGGTGGAGATTTTCCAGCCGAGGACCGTCGCCGCTCTTTTTTCCACCAGGGTGTCGTTGTATCTCAGCCCCTTGCTGTAATAGTCGGCATCGGTGACCTGCGGCCCCGAGTCGACAGCCTGCAGGGCCGCCCGCTCTACACACCGACGTTGCTCGGCAGCGTGCTGTTCCTCGGCAGGACCGTCGAGCAGGTGGACGCGGTGGTTCCGACCATGGTGTTCGCCTACACGGGCCTGCATGTGCTGCTGTTCCTGCTCGCGGGCCTGGTGGTGGCCTGGATGGTGTCGCAGTTCGAGCGCAACCCGCAGTTCGGCCTGGTGCTGATCCTGGTCTTCCTGCTCTTCGAGGCGGTGCTCTTCGGCTTCGAGGTGACGCTCGTCCCGAACCTGGTTGGAGCGCTCGGAGCGGGCGTGGTCGCGCTGGCCAACCTCCTCGCCGCGGTGGCGATGTTCTGGTACCTGCTCGCCCAGCACCCGGGCGCGGTGCGGCGCCTGCGCCAGAGCTGGAACGAGTAACGATAGCGGGGCACAAGCGGACAGCGCGGCGGGGCGAGCTGCCCCAGCGCATCATCCATATCGGGGGGGTGTCGCCACGGCGTCGGGTGCGGACAGGCGGCGCGGAGCGCGACGCCGCACGGCAACGGTGGCACGGGGCTTGCTGATGGTCGCCGGCGTGACGAACGCCCAGTCGACGTCCAACCTGCGCCCGGGCTCCGCTGCGGGCAGCGGGCAGCCGGGGAGCCAAGCCGCGTGATGGGTTGGCTCCCCGAGGCTGCGTCGAGCTACGCCGCGGACCTGGACCGGCTG
>JBFIMV010000257.1:0-4348 GCA_041611575.1 Desulfuromonadales bacterium
GGCCGGCAATCAGCAGGCCCGCAACCAGCCACTTGAGGATATCGAGCGAAACCAGGACGCCCGGCGGCGTCAAGGTCTGCATGACGTTGATCGCCAGGTAGCTTTTGACCCCGGACGGGTCCTGCAGGGTCAGCGGCAGGTGCCCGAGCTTGGCGTTGAGCTTGACCAGCGCCAGCGCCAGGTGGGTAAACAGAACGAGCGGCAGCAGGGCCAGGGCCAGGCGGCCGAGCAGCTCGACCCCTCGGGAAATAATCTCGAATCCCGGTGTCGAAGCCCCCACGGGGGCCGTCGACGGACCGTCGGCGAGGGTCGTGACCCGCACCTGCCCTGCCAGGTAGACCAGGAACCCCGGCATCAGCAGCAACAACGGGAAAAGGATCCCGATCCAGGCGACCGCCAGCGGATAAAAACCGGTGGCCTGCCAGCCGAGGGCCAGGGCGAGAGCCTCCGGCGGCCAGAAGATCGCTTCCCGCAGGTCGACGTAGACCTTGGAGAAATTGGCCGTCAGCAGGCCGAGCAGCACCAGGAAGAACAGGGACTCACTCGACCGCAGCCCTCCTTGGCGCAGGTCGCCCGGCCAGCCGCGGAAACCGAGCCTGAGGTTGTCGTTGCAGCAGGTCTGCACGCAGTTCAGGCAGAGCGTACAGGCGGCGCTGTCGCTGATCTGCGCCGGCACCAGCGCGACCGGGCAGCCTTCCGGACGGGTCGGCCACTGCGCCCGCAGGCCGCCGAGGGTGAGCTGTTTCCAGACCGTACCGGTCGCGATGCAGGGTTTGCCGGAGCAGCCGTCGCAGACCTCGCGGTCCTTGACCCGCAGCTGCCATGGGGCCAGCCGCGCGTAGAGGCCAAACACCGCGCCGGCCGGGCAGAGCAGCCGGCAAAAAGCCCGCCGGCGGAAGACCAGGCCGATGGCGACCGCCAGGGCCAGCATCCAGGCCAGCAGCACCGCCGAATAGTCGGGATAGCGATGGATCGCCAGGAAATAGACGGCCAGCTGCAGCAGGACCAGCACCAGGGAGACCGGGACGAAGTTGTCCAGCCAGCGGGGCAGCTCGCGGCGCAGGCCGAAACGGCTGACGACGCCGTTGAGCCACCCCGCCGGGCAGACGGTGCACCACGAACGGCCGAGCAGCAGCGCGACCGCCACCATCCCCATCATCCACACGACCCAGAGGCTGAAGGTCGTGAAATTAGTGTACATCAGCGGGTCGCGCACCCCGACCCCCGGGATGGCGTGCTGGTGCCAGCCGAAGGCGATCATCGCCAGCAGCAGCGCCAGCATCGCCAGACGCAGCAGCCGCCAGGTCCAGGTCGAGCGCAGCACCGGCCCCAGCAGGGGTATGTCGAGCATGTTCTTCAGCATGGTTGCATCGTCATCTCATTCCAGACACATGTGACGGTCTTTTAACTCCAATACTCCAATACTCCAAAACTCCAGTACTCCAAAACTCAAAACTCAAAACTTAGAACCAGGGACAGTCCCCATGCGGGGACAGCCCCTAATGATAAACCGAATACGGCCGGACATATTCGTCCTTGCTGTTGCGATAGAGGACCGGCTGGCCGGTGATCATCTCCAGCGAGCGCGCCGCCCACTCGCGGACCACGTGCACCTCGTCTTCGAGCCGTTTTTCCAGGGCCGCGGCCGCCACCGGACTGCCCAGGGGGCCGAGGGCCATGGCGGCGTTCATGCGCGCCCGCCAGTCGGTGTCGGCCAGCCCGGCCATCAGGACGGTTTCCGCCTGCGGATCACGCAGCTTGCCGAGGGCCAGGAAGGCTTCGGCGCGCCGGGGCCCCTGCGCGTGGGCGAGCCGGACCTCGAGCGCCCGCGGGTCGACGATGTCGCCGAGGGCCCGGATGGCGCCGGCCGCCCCCTCACCCTCCGCCGACTGCAGGTAGTCGACCAGCGGCGGAACGGCGGCCTTGTTGAACTTGATCAGGGCACGGGTCGCATAACGGCGCACCACGGTGTCCTGGTCCGCCAGGGCGGTGACCAGGGCCGGGATCGCCTGCGGGTCGCCGATCTCGCCAAGAGCCCAGGCCGCGACGTAGCGCCGCTGCAGGGAGGCATCCGCCAGGACACCGCGGATCGCCGGCAGAGCCACGGTCGCGCGGAGCGTGCCGAGCGCGGCGACGGCGTACTCCCGCTGCTGCGTGTCGCCGGAACCGGCCTGCTCCAGCAGCGCCGGCACGGCCGGCTCGCCGAGCTCCACCAGGGTCGCATAGACCCGGTCGGACAAACCGGCCTCGCGGGCCTTCAACAGCCCCACGAGCCGGACGATCGCCTGCGCATCACCGCCGCGCGCCTGCGCCTCGAGCTGTACCAGGTCGAGGGCCGGGTCCGCCGTGCAGGCAATCAACAAAGAAAGCAGACAGAGAAGCAGCAGACGTCGCATGCTTACCAGACCTTGGTGACGGTGATGTCGACGTCATTGAGGATCTGCCCCTCCTCGACCACCACGGCGGACGGCTCGATCGTCCCCTTGTCGTAGCGCCCGTAGAGGTCGCCGAGTTTCGGCGGCCCGCCGAACTTGTCGCGCGCCGCCAGGTAATAGGTGCCACCCGCCGGCAGGAAGATCAGGTAGCGCCCGTCCGGGCCGGTCTTCTCCGAGACGTACTTGGGACGCTCGGACATCTGCACATGGTCGTAGACATGCACCCGGGTCCCTTCCGCCGGCTGACCGTCGCTGTCGGTGACCACGCCGGCCAATCCGGTCCGGGTGGCCACGACATCGCCGGTGAAGCGGCGCTCGTCGCCGACCTTGAGCGGCGCGGAGATCGCCAGGTCGACCGCCCCGCCCCGCACGCTGATCTTGATGAACTCGCTGCGGTTGTCGCCGGCGACCACCGGGCCGGTCTCGGCGCCGTCGGTGCGCTTGCGCGCCACGACCACGTAATCGCCGTCCGGCAGCTCCAGTTCGAAGCGGCCGTCGCTGTCAGCCGGCGCCGAGATGGCAAATGCCGGGCCGTAGAGGTCCATCCCCGGCTTGTAGACGTAGAGCGCTGCACCCTCGAGCGGCATGGTCACCTGCCCCTGCACCCGTCCCTTGCCGGTCGACACCTTGCCGGTCGCCGTGTCGTCACCACACCCTGCCAGCAGAACGAAAACCAACCCGGCCAACAGCCATTTCCAGATCGACATCTTCAGCACAGTCAACGATCTCCTTAAAGCCCCTCAAGTAGCCACAGTCTAAAGATTCTGACTCAGCCTCTGCCCCTGACTGTCCGCGTCCCGCGTCACGCGATCCGCGCCCCGCTCCTTCCCCAGCAACACCAGCCGCTCGCGGGTCACGGAGGCGTAGTGCTCGTAAAGTGAATGGTCCATGACCGACAGCCCGAAGCTGACACCGACCTCGTCGCCGGGGACGAAGACCACGTCGCGGGGGTCGCCGGTCTGCAGCTTGCGCCGCAGGGTCACCGTCCAGCGTCCGTGCCGATGGTGCGCCAGGGCGCGGATGTCGGCGCGACCGCCGACCGGTCGCTCCACCAGGTAGCCGGGCGCCAGGGTCCCCGGCGGGCGGAAACCTTCGTCCGCCGGCAGGCGCTTGGCATCGTAGACCGGCCGGTCGCCCTCGGCGAAGGGGGTCAGCTCCGCCCCGCCCTCGCGCTTCGCCCGGGAATTCTCGGTGAACAGCTCGCCGGGGGTGTCGCCGTGCATGCCGTTGCGGTCGATGTAGCGGTCGTCGGCGAAGCCGAAAGCCCCGGTACGCGCCGCCTTCCAGTTCCACAGGTCGAGCCAGCTGTTTTCCTGCGCCATGCGCATCTTGTTCGAAGCGTGGAAGCTCGACCCGCTGACGCCGAAGTCATCGATATGGCAGGCGTAGGCGCAGGTAAAGTCGCGGAACTGCCCGCGGGCGTCCCACAACAGGCCGATGCCGTCCTCGATCGCGCCGTCGTTCTGCCAGGTCTCGCCGTCGAAGCGCCAGTCGCGCATGGTGGCGTCGCGGGTGGCATCCTCCCAGCTCAGCTGCAGAAAGAGCTCGCTGTCAGTGTAAAACGCCCGGACCTCCACCGGCAGCGGCTCCGGCAGGCGGGCGCCGTGATGGCAGGACGCGGTCGAGGCGTGCACCGTGTCCTCATCGATGTCGGTAAACGAGCGCAGCTTGTGCGGCCGTCCGCCGCGCACGCTGACGACCCTGGGGAGCGCTCGCGACCAGTCGGCGTCAACGGGAGCCCGGTCGAGCCAGAGGGCGTAGGTCCGGTCCGCAGGGATGTCGTCACAGCCGGACAATCCGGCCAGCAACCCCGCCAGCAGACAGACTGTGATGAACAACCCCTTCGACACACCACGCTCCCGCAGCGAATTCTGCCATCGACACCCGGAAAGCGCCAACCCGGCATCTCTAAC
>JBFIMV010000258.1:0-4346 GCA_041611575.1 Desulfuromonadales bacterium
CGGTGATTGAATTCAGCGTCGAACGTATTGCGACGTTCGCCGAGGATGTCCATGTCACGGTCGGAGTACTCATAGTAGAACTGCAGCAAGAGGCTCCCCTTTTCACGCAGGTTCCTCTGCCAGCGCGCCATGAGGTTCACACCGCGGTCCCGGGCGGTGGAGTCGACGACGTAGTCGTAATCAGAATTGGCCGGTGTCGGCAGGCGATAATAGGTGTAGGTTTCATCATACCGGCCTTCATAGACATCACCGGACAGGGTCAGGCTGTCGTAAGCATTCAACGCCGAATCACTGCGGAAACCGGCCCGGGAGAGCTGCCAGGAATCATCGGCGTCGCTGCCGTCGGGCAGCACGCCATCCCCCCGCACCAGGTGTTTCGCATAGATGCGCATATCGGTCTCATCATCCAGGGTGAAACCATGACGCACCGCGGCGGTCCCTTTTTCGTAACTGCCGGCGCTGACGCTCGCCAGTGAACCGAGCGTTCCACTGCTGTTGCGCGTGATGATGTTGATGACCCCGTTGACGGCGTTGCTCCCCCAGAGAGAAGCGCCCGGGCCGCGAATCACCTCGATGCGCTCGACATCTTCAAGCAGAGTGTCATGGGTGTCCCAGAAAACCCCCGAAAAAAAAGGCGTATACAGACTGCGGCCATCCATGAGAACGAGGAGCTTGTTGGCAAAGCGGCCGGCAAAGCCACGGATCGAAACGGCCCACTTGCTCGAGTCGATGCGCGCCACCTGCACGCCCGGTGCGAGCTTCAGCGCGTCGGCGAGACTCGTCGCCCCGGACCGACGGATGTCGTCGCGGGTGATGACATGGATGGCTGCGGCGGCCGTACCGAGGCCCTGCTGGTGGCGTGAGACCGAGGTCACCTGAATGTTCATCAGGCTTTCCAGGCTCAGAGACGTCAGGTCGGCAGGGATCTCAGCAGAGGGATCAGCATGCTGTCCCCAGGAGGGCCCGGCGAGCAGGCTGAATACCAGGAGGCAAGCCAGGCCAGAAGACCGGACCAGACGTATGGCGCCGGCAACAGGCAAAGGTGCAACAGACTCGATTTCGGTAGGTTTGCACATAACCCCTCGCTTGAATGGACGTTCCTTGACCAGGCGGAAAACAATTCATCCGTCAGTTAAAATTGCCACTCAACCTTTGCATAGACACTGCGTTCCACCTCGCTTGGCGAGGTGAAGATGTATTCCGGTACAAACTCGGCATGTTGTTTATCGAGCAGGTTCTGGCCGACCAGCGATAGTTCGAGATTCTTCATGGGTCGCCAGGCGACGCGCGCATCCATGGTCAGGTATCCGGGTATGCTTTCCCCTGCTATGTATTTCACCCGGTCTATCCCCCACAACCAGAGATCGAGTGACAGGTTGCGGCTGAAATCGAAGCCGGAGCGCAAGGAAACCTGGTGCCGGGGCGTGCTCCCTTCGGCATTGCCCCGGTTCATGTCGTCGACAAAATCGCCTTTCGCCCGCATCTTCAGGTCTATGTAACTGTAGGAAGCGTTGAGCCGCCACCAGTCAAGGGGAGCCCAGGTCGCGGCGACCTCGAAACCGAGAGAGCGGCCCTCCATGTCGTTGCTCAAAACCAGGGATTGCACGGCATTGGTCGGGACCCCCCCCTGGAATTCAAGGTATCCGGCACCTTCACGAAGATGGCGCAGCCGGTCATAAACATTGTAGAACCCTGCGACGTCAATGGAGACCCCGGAAACCGGTTCTGCCCGGTATCCGAGTTCATAGGCGACCAGCGTTTCCGATTTGAAACCGGAGGAACCGGCAAGCTCCATGCGGAGCGGCAGCGGCAGGGGGTTCTGTCCCGTAAGCGGCGGCACGGTCAGAAAACGATAATGGATGTCCTGGTCACTGCGGGATGGCGTGCGCACGGCCCGGGAGACGGCAGCCCACAGTGTCTGTCTCGGGGAGGGGGTCCAGAGGAGACGGACGTTGGGCTGAAACTCAAAGCCCGTAAAACTGTTGTGTTCGAGACGTGCGCCGACAATCAGTGCCAGGATTTCGGGGGCAAGGGTTATTTCATCATGCATGAAACCACTGTAGTGATGCGTACCGGCGCTGCCTGGATCAAACCTGACGATCGACGAACTGTTGGTCTTGTCATGGCTGTAACGGTAGCCGAGTCCCCAGACGACGTTGTGCCGCTTGCCAAACACCAGGTGATGCTGCAATTCCAGATCGACCGTGTCGCGCCTCTCTTCCAGGATGTCGAGTTCCTGCAGGGAATAATCGTAATACAACTGCAGCGACAGGCTGTCGGTCCGACCGAGGGACCTTTGCCAGCGCGTCAGCAGATTCGCACCATTTAGCGTGGCATCGGTGGCGACAGACCTTGAATACGAAGGATCGGCAAGCGTCGGGAGTTGGTAATAGGTATAGGTCTCATCGAGATGGCCGGCATAGACGTCCCCCATCACGGTCAGGGTGTCACGCGCGGTTGGCGTCGAATCCAGCCGGAACCCGCCCCGGCTGGTGTGCCAGGCATCGTGCGCATCACGACCGTCGGCGTTCAGGCCATTGTTCCGGTCCTGATGCTTCGCATACATGCGCAGCGCAACATTATCGTCGAGAGCCAGGCCGTAACGCAGCGTCCCGTTCCCCTGCTCGTAGCTGCCGGCGCCCAGGCTGACGAACCCTCCTGTGGTCTCGGTTGCCCTCCTGGTGATGATGTTGATCACGCCGTTGACTGCATTGCTCCCCCAGAGAGCCGCACCCGGCCCCCGAATCACCTCGATGCGGTCGATATCTTCAAGCACCGTATCCTGGATGTTCCAGAACACCCCCGAGAACAGGGGGGTGTAAAGACTGCGCCCGTCCATCAGAACCAGGAGTTTGTTGGCAAAGCGGCCGGCGAAGCCACGAATTGAGACGGCCCATTTGTTCGAGTCGATGCGCGCCACCTGTACGCCGGGCGCCAGTTTCAAAGCGTCTGCGATATTGGTCACCCCTGAACGCCTGATATCGTCACGGCTGATGACATGAATGGCCGCTGCCGCCGTACCGAGTCGCTGCAGGTGGCGCGAGACCGAGGTCACCTCGATGTTCATCAGGGCCTCAAGGCTCATTTCCGTGAGATCTGCGGTGGTTTCCCGAGGAGGTTCTTGAGCTGCGGAACTGAATGTCACGGTTGCAAGGAGAAGGAGAGGAAAAAAGCCGGTCAAACCGAGGAGCGAGGATCTGAAGCAGGGCGTAATAAGACGTTTGAGGACAATTCCCAAGGTCTTAATCACCATCTTCGGCACCCTCCGAGTACGAAATCTCGCAACAACATACGCCCGCAGGCGTGTAATCGGCAGAAGCTAACAAGTGGCCATCAGGCTCAAACGAAGCGTCACACCTCATGCCATCATGGAATCCGACATACCCCCGGAATTCTAACCCAGCAATTGTTGGGTTCAAAGCGAAAACATGCTTTACGCGTACGACCCGATCAAAAACCGGTCAAGGCCATGAGCAGCGGCAACAGGAAGGTGGTCATCAGGCCGTTGAGGCCGATGGCCAGGCCGGCGACGGCGCCGGCGAGGCGGTCGACCTCGAACATGCGGGCGGTGCCGATGCCATGGGATGCGGTGCCGACGGCGAGGCCGGAGGCGACCGGCGAGGTGACACCGATGCGGCGGCAGAATTCCGGGCCGCAGACGGCTCCGAGGCAGCCGGTCAGGACCACCAGCGCGGCGGTGAGCGGCGCGACGCCGCCGATCTTCTCGACGATGCTGATGGCGATCGGCGTGGTCACCGATTTCGGTGCGAGGGAGAGGACGACATCGCGACTGCCGCCGAGCAACCAGGCGAGCCCTCCGGCGGAGATGATGGAAGCCAGCGATCCGGCGAAGACCCCGAGCAGGATCGGCGCCTTGCGTTCCCATATCTGCTTGCGGCGTTGATAGAGCGGGACAGCCAGGGCGACCACGGACGGGCCAAGCAGGAAGAGGATCATGTCGCCGCCGCGGGCGTAATCGCGGTATTCGATGTTGCCCGCCGCAAGCAGCAGGATAATGGTGATGATGGAGACCAGCACGGGGTTGGCCCAGACGCTGTTCAAGCGACGGTAGGCCAGCTGCGCGAGCATGTAAACGACCAGGGTCAGCGTGATGCCGAACAGCGGGGTCGCGACGAGATCATTCCACATCGTCGGCCTCCGGGACTTCGAGTCGCTGGGCGAGCTTGCCGGTGACAGCCATGACGACGAAGGTACTGAGAACCGTGGCGACGCTGATCGGCAGCCACTCTGCGGCGATCAGGTCGCCATAGACCATGACGCCGACGCCGGCCGGCACGAAGAACAGGGCGAGATGCGACAGCAGGAGCTCGGCCGCCTCCTCCAGC
>JBFIMV010000259.1:0-4322 GCA_041611575.1 Desulfuromonadales bacterium
CGCAAAATGTGCAGCGTGGGTTCGTCGGCGAAGCTGAAGATGCGCAGCGCCGGTTCATCGCCGCGAGCTATCCATTGGCTTCGGGTGGTGCCCTGCGTGTCCTCAATGGCTATTTCCCCCAGGGGGAAAGCCGCGACCATCCGGTCAAGTTCCCGGTCAAGGAGCGCTACTACGCCGATCTGCACAAGCACCTGAGAGAGAACGAATCACCGGAGGACTGGTTGGTGGTTGTCGGCGACATGAACGTGGCGCCCGAGGACAGCGATATCGGTATCGGTGATGACAACGCCAAGCGTTGGCTGCGCACCGGAAAATGCAGTTTCCTGCCCGAAGAACGCCAGTGGCTGGGACGATTGCTCGACTGGGGTTTGATCGACACCTTCAGGCGCTGTCACCCGGAGCGCGACGACCTGTTCAGCTGGTTTGACTACCGGAGCCGCGGCTTCGATGCGGATCCACCGAGGGGCCTGCGCATTGACCTGGTCCTTGCCAGCCGGCAGTTGGCCAAATGCTGTGCCGGAGCAGGGATTGATTATGATATCAGGTCGATGGAACGGCCATCGGATCACGCGCCGGTCTGGGCAGAGTTCGACCTCTCCTGAATGTCATGACCGTATTCTGAAATATTACAAAGAATCCGCCTCGCCTGACGGCCGTGCTTGTGCCGCTGCCGTGAGCGATGTAAACTGACGAACTTCTGATGCCATGGACCTATTGATGACACCACCGAAATTGGGCAAATTGACCGCCTTGCTGGAGATGATCAAGTTCTCCCATACGGTCTTCGCTTTCCCCTTTGCGCTGATGGGCGTAGTGCTCGCCTCACTGGTCAGCGGGACGTCGCCGACGGTCAGCCAGGTCTTCTGGATATGTGTGGCCATGGTCGGTGCCCGGACCGGGGCGATGGGGCTGAACCGGATCATCGACGCACGCATCGATGCCGCCAACCCCCGCACCGCGGAGCGGCACCTGCCGGCCGGCAAGGTCTCGTCCGGCGAGGCGTGGCTGCTGGTCGCCGGGGCCTTCGGCCTGCTGCTGCTTGCCGCGGCCATGCTCAACCCGCTCTGCCTGAAGCTGACGCCGGTGGCGATCGGTTTCCTGGTCCTCTACAGCTATTGCAAACGCTTTACCTCGCTGGCGCATGTCGTCCTCGGCGTCTGTCTGGCCGCAGCGCCGATCGGCGCATGGATCGCCCTGAGAGGCGATATCGGCTGGCCGGTGATCGCCCTCGGACTGGCGGTGCTCTTCTGGGTCGCGGGCTTCGATGTTTTCTATGCCCTGCAGGACCTGGATTTCGATCGCGAACAGGGGCTGTTCTCGATCCCGTCGCGCTACGGGGTGGAACGCTCCTTCCTGGTGGCGCGCCTGTTTCATGCGGCCATGGTCGTCCTGCTGCTGACCCTGGTGTATACGCCCGGGCTCGGGGTCATCTACCTGCTCGGCGTCGCCGTCGTGACCGGGTTGCTGGTCTATGAACACCGCCTGGTGCGGCCGGACGACCTGTCCCGACTCGATGCGGCATTCTTCAACATGAACGGCACGATCAGCGTGACGATCTTCCTGTTCACCCTGGTCGACGCCCTGGTGTGAGGAAGGAGGCAGGGATGTCCTCTGATGCGGCAAGAATAAGACACTTCGTGGTTGCCATGACCGGCGCCTCGGGCGCGGTTTACGGTCTGCGCCTGATCAGCGAACTGCTGCGCTCCGGCGAACGTGTCAGCCTGGTCCTGACCGAGGCCGGCAGGCAGGTGCTGGCGCATGAGACCGGTATCGACTGGGCGGAGGATGTGTCCGAGCGGCAACGCCAGGTGCGCGAGCATTTCTCGAGTATCGCCGTCGACTGCATCGCCATGAATGATTTCTTTTCAGGGATCGCCAGCGGTTCTGCGGCGCCAGACGCCATGGTCGTCATCCCCTGTTCCCTGGGGACCGCCGGGCGCATCGCCGCCGGTCTGAGCAACAACCTGCTGGAGCGGGCCGCCGACGTCATGCTCAAGGAGCGCCGGCCGCTGCTGCTGGTGCCGCGCGAAACGCCGCTGAACACCATCCACCTGGAGAACCTGCTGCGCCTGTCGCGGGCCGGAGCCATCGTCCTGCCGGCCATGCCGGGGTTCTATCATGCACCGCAGACGCTTGAAGACCTGGTCGATTTCGTCGTCGGCAAGGTGCTCGATCAGCTGCAGGTGAAACATCAGCTGTTCAAGCGATGGGGGGGGGAAGATAGTGCTGAGTGCTGAGTGCTGAGTGCTGAGCAGAAGCTGTCCCATAGATTATAAGAACAGAAGGCCATGATTAATCTGCTGAAAAATGTTCGCGCCAAGGTCGAGGCCGGAGCGCGTATCTCCGACGACGAAGCGCGCGACCTGTTCGAGCGCGGCGACCTGCTCGCCGTCGGTGAACTGGCCGCGCTGGCCAATCGCCGCATCAACGGCGACACGGTCTACTTCAACGTCAACCGCCACATCAACTACACCAACATCTGCGTCAATCGCTGCACCTTCTGCGCCTTCAGCCGGGAGAACGAAGATGAGGACGGCGGGTACACCCTGGCCCTGAACGACATCCTCGCCCGGGCGGCGGAAGCCAGCGCTGCGGGCGCGACCGAGATCCACATGGTCGGCGGCCTGCACCCCGACCTGCCGTTCGACTTCTACCTGGAGATGCTGGCGGCGATCAAGGCCGACAACCCGGCGCTGCACCTCAAGGCCTTTACCGCGGTGGAGATCGATTACTTTGCCCGTATCACGCAGCAGACGATCCCCGCCGTGATCGCCGAACTCAAGGGCGCCGGTCTCGATTCGATGCCCGGCGGCGGCGCCGAGATCTTCGCCACCGAGGTGCGCGAGCAGATCTGCCCGGAAAAGATCTCCGGAGAGCGTTGGCTGGAGGTGACCGAGATGGTTCATCAGGCCGGCCTGAAGACCAACGCCACCATGCTTTTCGGCCATGTCGAATCCTTCGCCGACCGGGTCGATCACCTGTCGCGACTGAGGCGCTTGCAGGATCGCACCCGGGGCTTCCAGGCGTTTATCCCGCTGGCCTTCCAGCCGGACAACACCCGCGTTCCCGGAGCCAGAGGGGTCGGCGGTGTCGATGCCCTGAAAACCCTGGCGATCAGTCGCCTGTATCTCGACAACTTCCGTCACATCAAGGCCTACTGGGTGATGCTCGGTCTCAAGGTGGCCCAGGTCGCACTGGCCTTTGGCGTCAACGATCTCGACGGCACCGTGGTCGAGGAAAAGATCGGTCACGACGCCGGCGCCGATTCGCCGCAGCAATTGAACAAGGAACAGCTGGTCGCGCTGATTCGCAAGGCGGGCAAGCGACCGGTGGAGCGAGACACGCTTTACCGCGAGCTGCGTGTCTATTGAATTTCGCTTCTATAACCAAAGCCAAGGCTTAAAACTTATCAACGCAATGACGCAGAGAAATAAGGCAAGTCGCAAAGAAAAAACACAAATGAGCGAACAAATGGGAGCGATTTTCTTTGCGCCTTTCTCTGATCCTTGGCGTCTTTGCGTTGTAATGTGTTGACCTTGCTTTGGTTGTTGATTCGTTGAATTAAGTGACAAAGCACAGGAATTGAGCCAGAAGACGATGCTGGAACGGATCAAAAATAAACTTGCTAAAGGTGGGCTTCTTGAGCGCAACGAGGCGCTCTGGTTGCTGACCGAGGCTGATCTGCTCGCCCTGGGCAGGCTGGCCGATGAGGTGCGCCGCCGCCTGCACCCCGAGAAGCGTGTTTCGTTCGTGGTCGACCGCAACGTCAACTACACCAACGTCTGCACGACGCAGTGTAAATTCTGTGCTTTCTACCGCGACGCGGCGCATCCCGACGCCTTCGTCCTCAGTTATGCGCAGATCTTCCGCAAGGTGCAGGAGCTGGTCGACCATGGCGGCACCCAGCTGCTGATGCAGGGCGGACTGCACCCCGACCTGGAGATCGACTGGTTCGAGGACCTCTTTCGCCAGCTGCGCCGGCGGTTCCCCTCGGTGCAGCTTCACTCCCTGTCGCCGGCGGAGATCGTACACATCGCCAGGCTGTCCGGCCTGACCATGGAAGAGTGCCTGCATCGACTGCACGCCGCCGGATTGCAATCGCTGCCTGGCGGCGGCGCGGAGATCCTGGTCGACGCGGTGCGCCAGGAGGTATCGCCGAACAAGATCGGCTGGCGGGAGTGGGCGGCGGTGATGCGTGAAGCACAACGCCTCGGCATGCCGGCGACGGCCACCATGATGTTCGGCAGCCGCGAGCAGCCGGCCGACATCGTCGAACATCTTGTCCGGGTGCGCGAACTGCAGGCGGAATGCGGACGGTTCAC
>JBFIMV010000260.1:0-4322 GCA_041611575.1 Desulfuromonadales bacterium
ACGTCCGCCTGACCGAGATCGACCAGGCGACATGGTTGCCCCTGCCAATCGCCCAGGTAAAGGCTGTTTCCGGCTGTCCAGTCCCCCCAGGGCAGGGAGAGATCTGCCCTGGACGCGTCGACCAACAGGCAGCTGTTGTCCAGCAGCACTCCATAACCGGCCCCACCGGGGTCATCCCCGGAGCTTTTCATCACGAACCGCCCTGCCAGGCAGGCCCGGTTGAAAGGCAGGTGGAGGGCGGAATCATAGCGTTCCGGCAAACCGCTCATGGTTGACTGTCCTCCAGCTTCTGCCGGTAAAGCAATAACGCCAGCTGGGTTTTGCTGTCGGCAATCGCCCCCTGCCTTACCAGGCGCAGCGCTTCGTCGAGTGGCATGGGGCAGAGGTCGATGAATTCATCCGGCTCGAGGCTGCGGGAGACCTCGCGCAACCCGCTGGCGAGAAAGAGTGCTATATATTCGTCGCAGAACCCGACTGCGCTCCAGCACCCTCCAAGCGGGCTCAGCAAGCGTGCCTCATAACCGGCTTCCTCGATCAGTTCCCGTGCGGCACAGACCTCGGCCGGCTCATCCGGCTCGAGACGCCCGGCGGGGATTTCGTAAATCACGCGGCCGACCGCCGGGCGAAACTGCCGGATGAGGACGACGCGGCCGTCATCGAGCAGCGGCAGAACGGCCGCGCCGCCAGGATGACGGATAATCTCGAAAGTCGCGCACCGACCATCGGGCATGAGATGCTCCTCGAGTGCGACATCAAGCACTCGGCCATGAAAAACAGTCTTCCGAGACAGAACATCCTTCATTGTGGAAAACCTCCTTATCGGAGAATAATATGGGTATAATAAATAACATGCACTGGGGCTCACTCTCCGCCCCGGGTCGTGTTTCAATACATGACACAAACGACCGAATCAATCCAGGGCTCCGTCATGACGCATGCCAATGCCGACAGGAATGATGATAACCTCGCAGACTGCGGCGGTCGCTTACTGGCCGTTGGTGACATCCATGGGTGCCTGTCGCAGCTTGAAGCCCTGCTGGCCGCGGTCGCCCCCACGCTCAATGACCGGATCGTCTTTCTCGGCGACTTCATCGATCGTGGCCCGGCGAGCGCCGGCGTGGTCGATTTCCTGCTCGAGTTCCGAGAACTCTTCCCGGCAACCGTCTTCCTGCGCGGCAACCACGAACAGATGCTTCTCGACTACCTGGCCGGAAAGGACCCGGCCATATTCCTGCTCAACGGCGGCGTGACGACCCTCGAAAGCTACCGGAGGGCAAACGCCTGGCCGATCCCTGCCGCACATTTGTCATTTTACGAGTCACTGCGATTCTACCATGAGACCTCCGGACACATCTTCGTCCATGCCGGGCTTCGACCGGGCATACCCCTGGCGGACCAGGGTCCGGATGACATGCTCTGGATTCGTCGCGATTTCCTCGATAGCGATTACGCTTGGGGGAAGGCTGTCGTTTTCGGACACACGCCGCGGCAAACGCCGCTGCTCACAAAGTCAAGGATAGGCCTCGACACCGGTTGCGTTTATGGCAGGCAGCTGACCTGCTGCGACGTAAACACTCTGCAGATCTGGCAGGCCTGACGTTCAGCCGTCTTGGCTGCGCCAGCGCCGCAGCAGGTCGCCCGGTTGTGCTCCGGCGGGCAGTTCCATGTGCACGATCGCATTCGGCTGAACCCTATCAACAGGCTCGCCATCTTCCCTTGAGATATTTCCGACCGTTAATTTCGCCTGTCGCATGGCCGGACCGATGAGTTCCAACGACTCGCCACGCAGAAAACGGTTGCGCCCGGCGATCCGCCACCTGCCGGCAGAGCTTTCCAGCACGACACCGACGAAATCACAATGCCGACGATAGCAGCTGTCTTCACCATGAACCTGTGTACGGTCCTCTGCAAACAGAAATCCCGTACCGTAGGGACGGTGACTGACAGCTTCGAGCTCCCGGCGCCATTCCGGGTCGACTCTGTATCCGGCGGGGTCTGCCCGGTAGGCATCAAGGGCGGCCCGGTAAACCCGCGTCACGGCGGCAACGTAGTAGAGACTCTTCATCCGCCCTTCGATTTTCAGGCTGGCAACCCCGGCGGCGATCAATTCCGGCAGGTGATCGATCAGGCAGAGATCGCGGCTGTTGAAGATGTAGGTCCCCTGCGCATCCTCCTCTATCGGGAAATACTCGCCCGGGCGCGTCTCTTCCTGCAACGCATATTTCCAACGGCAGGGGTGGCTGCAGGTCCCCTGGTTGGCGCTGCGGCCGGAGAGCGCCGCCGACAGCAGGCAACGCCCTGACCAGGCCATGCACATGGCGCCATGCACGAAAACTTCAGCCTCGGGCCCGGACGGCGAACAGGTGGCGGCAATCTCCTCGAGGCTCAGTTCGCGCGCCAGGTTCAGTCGTTTCACGCCCTGGGACTGCCAAAATTGCGCCGCGAGCGGGCCGGTGGTGTTCGCCTGGGTGGACAGATGCAGCTCGCGCTGCGGATCAATCTGACGGACCAGGCACAGCATTCCCGGGTCGGCAACGATGTAAGCGTCCACCGGGATGGAGAGCAGCTCTTCAAGCAGCTTGCGGGCCGCCCGTTCTTCCCCGGGACGCAAAAAGGCATTCAGCGTCAGGTACAGCCTTTTTCCCTCTGAATGCGCCAGGTTGCAGGCATCCGGCAGGGACGCCAGCGACAGGTTGCCGGCCAGCGCCCGCAGGCTGAATTGCTCCAGGCCACAGTAGACGGCATCAGCACCGTAGCGTAGTGCCGTCTCCAGCTTTTCCAGGTTGCCGGCCGGAGCCAGAAGTTCAGGGACCATCAATGCCGCCTCCATCGTCTTGATCTCGACAGCCACTCTAACATAGAGAGGCACATTTCATGCAAAACAAGAATGCCTCCTTGTCCCCTAGACCCTTGACAATGCGCGAAAAAGCCTATAATTTTTAGCATATTTTCAATTTGGAGCTCGATCGAGAAACATGCAATACCGACTGAAAACCAGATATCAAATGATTCCGGCAACCCTGGCATTCCTCGGGATGCTGAGCGCCTGCGCTCCGCCACCTTCTCCTTTCGTCAGCAACGACAGCAACCTCACCCTGGATATGCGCCGCCTGCAAGCAACGACCGCCAGCCAGGAGCAGGAGATCAGCAAGCTCGCACTTCAGGTCAACGCCTTGGAAATCCGGCTGCAGCAACAGGAACAGGAACTGGAACGTCTGAGGTTGGGGCAGCAGGGCAGCAGGGTCGACTACCAGTCGACAACCCAGGGGGCACCAGCGGCGGAAAGTGCGAGCCAGATTCCGGGTGAAGGCTCTCCGACCGAGATTTACCTGCAGGCCTTCGGTGATTATGCGTCGGGCCGCTACCAGGCTGCCGTCATCGGCTTCGAAACGTTCCTGAGGCGCTTCCCGAACAACGGCTATGCCAGCAACGCCCAGTTCTGGCTCGGAGACTGCTATTTCAATCTGCAGCAGTACCCCACAGCCATTCAGGAATTTGAAAAGGTCATACGCGACTACCCGCGTGCAGCCAAAAGTCCGGAGGCACTCCTGAAAATTGCCACTGCCCAGCTGCAACTGGGCAGGGTTTCCGACGCCCGACAGACTGTTGACCGGCTCAGCCGGCAGTTCCCGAAAAGTACTGCGGCACAGAAAGCCCAGGAACTGGCCATACCATAAACACATCGGCCGCCTTGCCAAGGGGGAGACATGAATCTCAAACGCATCATTCTGACAGGCTGTTTCTTGTTGCTGATCTGGCCCTGTGCCACGCTTGCCCAGGAAGAGCCAATCATCTACACGGTCAAAAAGGGCGACACCCTGTGGGACATCTCCCAGCGCTTCATCAAGGACCCCTACTACTGGCCGAACCTCTGGTCGCACAACCCGGCCATCGGCAACCCCCACCTGATCTATCCCGGCCAGAAACTGCGCATCTATGACGGCCGCATCGAGATCATCCCGGTCGGCGAGGAGATCGCTGCACCCGCCAGCAGCGACCCCGGGGCCGCGGTGGTGACCCCTGAGGAGATCGAGCTGGTTTCAACCTTCGGCGGCGCCAACAGCTTCATCAGCAACGCCGAACTCGAATCGCTCGGCAGCATTGTCGATACGGTCGACAATCGCGTCATGATCACCAACGGCGACACGGTTTTCGTCGACATGGTCGACCTCAACAGCGCCAAGGCAGGGGACGTCTACGAATTGATAACCCTCGGCGAGAAGCTCATCCATCCCGTCAGCGGGCTGCCGGTCGGCTACCAGACCTTCCAGCTGGGCACGGTGGAAATCACCGAGGTCACCCCCTCGGTTGCCGTGGCAACC
>JBFIMV010000261.1:0-4299 GCA_041611575.1 Desulfuromonadales bacterium
ACATTCACGAGACCTGTTACGAAACGGCCATCGAGTATGGCACGCCGGGCAACTACGTCAACGGCGCCAACATTGCCGGCTTCATCCGCGTCGCCAAGGCCATGGTTGCGTTCGGCGTCGTCTGATCCCTCGACAAAATGAAGCTTCGACCAGCGGGGGCCGGTAGCAATTGTTACCGGCCCTTGCTATATTGACGCCTCCAATCAATGCCAGGGGTGACACATGGACCACAAGCAGACACGGGTGACCACCGGACTTTCGGGCCTTGATGAGATCCTCGACGGTTTGCGGCTCGGCGACAATGTTGTCTGGAAGGTCGGCTCGATCGCCGATTACCGGTTGTTCGTCAATCCCTTCGTTGACAGCGCCCTGGCAGACGGCCGCCGGGTCGTTTACCTGCGTTTCGGCAAGCACGACCCGGTCCTCGATGAAAGCCTGCCGGTGAAGGTCCACACCCTCGACCCGCGCCCCGGGTTCGAGTCCTTCGCCACCCAGATTCACACCATAATCACCGACGAAGGGCGGGAAGTCTTCTACGTCTTCGATTGCCTGTCCGAGCTGCTCACCGCCTGGGCCACCGATCATATGATCGGCAATTTCTTCCGTGTCACCTGTCCCTACCTCTACGAGCTGGACACGGTCGCCTATTTCGCCCTGATCAGCGGCCGCCACGCCCTGCGGACGATCTCGCGCATCAGGGAGACCACCCAGCTCCTGCTCGAGCTGCACCGCGATGAAGCGTATCTCTACATCCAGCCGCTCAAGGTCTGGGAACGGCACTCGCCGACCATGTTCCTGCCGCATCGCCGGGAAGGAGAGCGGTTCGCGCCCCTGGCAAACAGCTATGATGCCACAAACCTGCTGACCGCCGTCAGTGACCCGGCCAGCGCCAACCGTCAGCTCGACCATTGGCATCGCATGTTCCTGCAGGCCGAGGAAGTGGCCAACAGCGACGATGCCGAGGAAAAAGCCAGAGTTGTCGAGCATCTCTGCTACCATTTGATCGGCCGCGAGAAGCGTATCGTCGAGCTCGCCAGGCGCTACTTCACTCTTGACGACCTGCTCAAGATCAAGGCGCGCGTGATCGGCTCGGGTTTCCTCGGTGGCAAGGCCGTCGGCATGCTGCTGGCGCGCAATATCCTGCTGAATGACGGCAGTCGCGACTGGAGCGACTGCCTGGAGAACCATGACTCCTACTTCGTCGGTTCCAACGTCTACTGCTCTTTCCTGGTGCACAACGACCTATGGAAACTCTACATGGAGCAGAAGACCAGCGACGGCTACTTTGACGCCGCTGCCGAGCTGCGCGAGCGGATGCTGACCGGCGAATTTCCCGACATGATCCGCGACGGGTTCATGGAGATGCTCGAGTACTACGGGCAGTACCCGATCATCGTCCGCTCAAGCTCCCTGCTGGAAGACAGCTTCGGCAACGCCTTTGCCGGCAAGTACGACAGTTTCTTCTGCCCCAACCAGGGGTCACCGGAGCAGCGCCTCGAGGTGTTCGAGGATGCGGTGCGCAAGATCTTCGCCAGCACCATGAGCGTCGACGCGCTGACCTACCGGGTCGATCGGGGACTCGACCGTCAGGATGAGCAGATGGGCCTGCTGGTGCAGCGCGTCTCCGGCGCCTATCGCAAGCACTATTACTTCCCCGACCTGGCCGGGGTCGGCGTGTCGTACAACACCTTTGTCTGGGACAAGGGGATGGACCCCAAGGCCGGCATGCTGCGCCTGGTCCTCGGCCTCGGCACCCGCGCCGTCGACCGGGTCGAGGGGGATTACCCGCGGATCGTCGCCCTGGATGATCCGATGAAACTCCCCATGAAGTGCTTCGAGGATATCCGGCGCTTCTCGCAGAAGGATATCGACCTGGTCAACGTCGGCTCCAACGCGCTCGAATCCCTGTCCCTCTTCCGCTTGCTCGAAGAAGGCCTTGATCTCCAGATGGAGCGTTATGCCGTGGCTGACAGGGAGGCGATGGATCGCCTGGCGCAGCGCGGCAAGAAGCAGCAGCTGTGGCTTTTGACCTTCGAGCGGCTGTTCAAGCGGACCGACTTTCCGAAGACGATGCAGGGGATCATGAAGACCCTCGAGGCGGCCTACGATTATCCGGTCGATATCGAATTCACGGTCAACTTCACCGGAGAGGACCAGCCGAAGATCAACATCGTGCAATGCCGGCCGCTGCAGACCAAGGGAATCCAGGAAAGAGTCCAGCTCCCGGAAAATCTGGCGGACGAACAAATCTTCTTCCGATCCAGCGGGGGGTTCATGGGAGGCAACCTGTCCCTGCCGATCCGCCGCCTGATCTGGATCGATGCCCGCGAATACATCCGCCTGCCGCAAAGCGACAAGTACGAAGTGGCGCGCCTGATCGGTCGTCTGAATCATCGCATCGCCTCGCGCGACAAGAGCCCGACCCTGCTCCTCGGGCCGGGGCGCTGGGGGACCTCGACGCCTTCGCTCGGGGTGCCGGTGAAATTTTCAGAAATCAACCACATGACCGCCATCGGCGAAGTTGCCTTCCCCGAGGGAGACCTGATGCCGGAACTCTCGTTCGGCTCGCACTTTTTCCAGGACCTCGTCGAGGCGGACATCTTCTATCTCTCCCTCTACCCCAAGGTCTTTTCCTGTCTGCTCAACAGCGACTGGATCTATCGCAGCAGCAACCTGCTCGAGGGTCTGATGCCGAGCAGCGGCCGCTTCAAGCCGGTGGTCAAGGTGATCGACACGGAAGCGCTGCAGCTGCGTCTGTCTGCAGACGTCATACAGCAACAGCTGGTCTGTCACTGGGGGCGCACGTCCTGATCCTGGGGCGAGGCCAAGCCGGTGTTTGGCTTTTTGATTGACAGGCAAAGAGGCATTGCGGTACCTGTTTACCGCTGCGTTGGCTTTGCCGGCTTCCGACGATAGTTTCGCTTCGTCGTTCCCGTCGGGTCTCCAGGGCAGGCAAATGCGATTTCGGCAGATTGCAAACATTAACCGGCTGAAATTTATCGTCGGCTGTGCTAGCATGCACCGGCAGAATTTGGCAGCGACGCATGGCAAGGGACAAGATGAGTCAGCAGCAGGAGAAAAGGGTGGAAATCTTCTCGGACGGCGCCTGTTCGGGCAATCCGGGTCCGGGGGGCTGGGGGACCATCCTGAGATGCGGCGGGCATGAAAAGGAGCTGTCCGGTTATGAGCCGGAGACGACCAACAACCGCATGGAGCTGCGCGGGGCGATCGCCGGCCTCGAAGCGCTCAACCGGTCCTGCCACGTGAGGCTGACCACCGATTCGGAGTACGTCAAGAAGGGCATGACCGAATGGGTGGATGGCTGGGTGAAGCGCGGCTGGCTTAACGCGAACAGGAAGCCGGTGGCCAACCGCGACCTCTGGGAGCGGTTGCTCGAATTGACCCGCCAGCACACGGTCGAGTGGCATTGGGTGCGGGGTCACGCCGGGCACGCCGAAAACGAACGTTGCGATGCCCTCGCCAGGGCGGCGATTACGGCCGGTCGAAACGGACAATAGAATAACCCGGGAGCATGGACGCTGCCGGATTTTATGTTAGGATGTTTCGGGCTTTCAGGGAGGCTTAAAGCGGGCGCGACTTCCGGTCGTTCCGGCATGCTTGCACCATGTCACCTGCCACGACGTCTACAGCTCTTGCAGTGTCACCCGATTTCGAGGCCTACCTGGCGCTCGGCATCTACGTTGCCATTGCGATCTTTCTGATCGCCGTGCTGCTGCTCCTCTCCTGGGGAATCGGACAGCGGACCCGCTCGCGGCAGAAGCAGGAGCCCTACGAATCGGGTATCCTCCCGGTCGACAACGCCCGTCTCAAGGGGCCCGTGCCCTTCTACCTGGTCGCCATTTTCTTCCTCATTTTCGATGTCGAAGTGATCTTCGTCGCCTCCTGGGCGGTCGCCTCCGATCGGCTCGGCTGGTCCGGCTTCGCCCATGTCTGTTTCTTCATCTTCATCCTGTTCCTCGGCCTGGTGCACATCTGGAAGACCGGCGGACTCGACTGGGAACCGCGCGCCCAGCGCGAACGGCGTCGGGCGCAGGGGGGCCGCACGTGAACGAGCAGTTGCCGCCCAACGTCATCCTGACGACGCTTGACGACGCCATCAACTGGGGGCGCAAGAACAGCCTGTGGCCGATGTTCTTCGGCCTCTCCTGCTGCTTCGTCGAGATGATGACCAGCATGACCCCCCGCTTCGACCTTGCCCGTTTCGGCGCCGAGGTTCTGCGCGGCACGCCGCGCGAGGCCGACCTGATGGTGATCTCCGGAACTCCGTTCAAGAAGATG